>NZ_JBVHQM010000047.1:0-42572 GCF_055567415.1 Streptomyces sp. NPDC026575 | reverse complement strand
CCGATAGCTCCGCTATCGAGACGCTCCGGCGCCTTGCGATGCACCGCACCAGACGCCGCGGTCTTTCCGACCCTGACCCATCGGACAGGCCCTAGCCGGACGGCATCCGTGGACCGGGACGCATAGGGGCGATATTTGCCATTCGCCGCTATGCGTCCCTTTTCTCCATCCAGGAGGTGATTGGCTCCGATTGGCGGCTTCCTCTTTGTCGGGCCAAAACGGTGCATTCCATGCCCGGTCTGACCGTGGCGGCCGACTTGCGTCATCTCATCAAGGGGGCGCCGTGAAGGGGCCGAAAGGGCAGGGGCTAGCATATGAGCACCGCCTAGCTCGAAAGATAAGCCTGTGACTGTCAACGACGACTCGTTCACCAACTGGAATACCCGCGAGGAGATCGCGGAGTCGATGATCCCGATCATCGGGAAGCTGCACAGGGAGCGGGACGTCACGGTCCTCCTCCACAGCCGCTCCTTGGTGAACAAGTCGGTGGTCAGCATCCTCAAGACCCACCGGTTCGCTCGGCAGATAGCCGGCGAGGAACTCTCGGTCCTGGAGACCATGCCGTTCCTGCAGGCGCTCACCACGCTCGATCTCGGCCCCTCCCAGATCGACATCGGCATGCTCGCCGCGACGTACAAGACCGACGACCGCGGTCTTTCGGTGGCGGAGTTCACCGCCGAGGCCGTCGCCGGCGCCACGGGTGCCAACAAGATCGAGTGCCGCGAGGGCCGCGACGTCGTCCTCTACGGCTTCGGCCGGATCGGCCGCCTCGTCGCCCGTCTGCTGATCGAGAAGGCCGGCTCCGGCAACGGCCTGCGGCTGCGCGCCATCGTCGTCCGCGGCGGCGGTGAGGCGGACCTGGTCAAGCGCGCCTCGCTGCTGCGCCGCGACTCCATCCACGGCCAGTTCCAGGGCACCATCACCGTGGACGAGGCGACCAGCACGATCGTCGCCAACGGCAACGCGATCAAGGTGATCTACGCGAACGACCCGTCCGAGGTCGACTACACCGCGTACGGCATCAAGGACGCCATCCTCATCGACAACACGGGCAAGTGGCGCGACCGCGAGGGCCTGTCCAAGCACCTGCGCCCCGGTATCGACAAGGTCGTCCTGACCGCCCCGGGCAAGGGCGACGTCCCGAACATCGTCCACGGCGTCAACCACGACACGATCAAGCCGGACGAGCAGATCCTGTCCTGCGCCTCCTGCACCACCAACGCGATCGTCCCGCCGCTGAAGGCCATGGACGACGAGTACGGCGTGCTGCGCGGCCACGTCGAGACCGTCCACTCGTTCACCAACGACCAGAACCTGCTGGACAACTACCACAAGGCCGACCGTCGCGGCCGCTCCGCGCCGCTCAACATGGTCATCACCGAGACCGGTGCCGCCTCCGCCGTCGCCAAGGCGCTGCCCGACCTCAAGGCGCCCATCACCGGCAGCTCGATCCGCGTCCCCGTCCCGGACGTCTCGATCGCCATCCTGAGCCTGCGCCTGGGCCGCGAGACCACCCGCGAAGAGGTCCTCGAATACCTCCGCGACGTCTCGCTGCACTCGCCGCTCAAGCGCCAGATCGACTTCACCACCGCTCCCGACGCCGTCTCCATGGACTTCGTCGGCTCCCGCCACGCCTCGATCGTCGACGCCGGCGCCACCAAGGTGGACGCCGACAACGCGATCCTCTACCTGTGGTACGACAACGAGTTCGGCTACTCCTGCCAGGTCATCCGGGTCGTCCAGCACGTCTCCGGGGTCGAGTACCCGACCTACCCGGCGCCGGTGGTCTGACCGCCACCTCGGCGGACCAAGGCGGCATGACAACGGCCTCCGGCCACTTCCCCAGGGAGGTGGCCGGAGGCCGTTGTGCGCCGGACGCGGCGCGACGTCGGTGGCGAGGAAAGCGAAGGGACTATGTCAGAGGTATGAGAAGGAAGCCCCTTCATGGCCTCGCCGCGCTCAACGCTACCAGTCAGTCGGGGATCAGGTCGCGCAGATTTTCCGGGGTCAGGATCCGGGAGCCCGCGGGCAGGCCATCGGGCCGTTCCAGCCCGATGTAGGTGACCGGGCCGTCCGGGACCGTCGTGCCGTCCCACAGCGTCACGGTCGTGGTGCCGCCGGCCATCAGGTCGGTGAGGTAGCGGACCGTGAGGTGCTCGCGCTCGACGATGCCGCGCAGCAGTGCCGCCACCGACACCCGGTTTCCCTCGACCTGGTTGGCCGCCGGATGGCCCTTGAGGTACAGATGCAGCCACTTGGCGCGCCACCGTCCGTCCTCGCCGCGCAGGAACGCCAGCGGCAGCGCGACCCGGCCCGGTCCGCGCAGCTCGGACTTCATCCGCACGGTGCGCGGCTCGAACGGGCGGCCGCGCTGATCGGCGTCGCGCAGCATGAAGCCGAAGAACGACTCGTCGACCTCCTCGAAGCCTTCCCCGGAGAAGATGTTGACCTGCGGGACGATGAAGGTGCCGCGCACGGCGCCCAGGCGCAGATTGATGAACTCCGAGGCCCCGTCCGGTGCGTCGGTGATATCGCCGGAGTGCTCGCCTTCGACTTCGGTGAGGGCGGTGTACGACAGCCAGGCGACCGTCGCGTAGCCGGCGTCCAGCATCAGCGCCGACAGGTCGTAGTCGGTGCTGCGGTGGGTCTGCTTCCAGTACACGAAGAAGCGCAGCAGTTCGCCGTCGACCGGGGATATCGAGCCGCGGGGCAGCACGCCGAGACCGGCGGCGGTTGCCTTGCCGCTGAGGGGGAGGGCGACGTCGAGGACGTCGGGGTCGATCAGCAGACGGTCCGGGGACGGCAGACGGCGGCGGATCTCGGCATCGATCGCGTCGATCAGGCGCTTGCGCTCGGGGGGCAGCACCGGCGGGCGTTCGTCGGCGGTGACCCAGGCCCGGCCCAGGCGGTTGACGAAGACGCGGCGTTCGCCGGTATCGCCGGCACGGTTGTGGAGGTGCTCGCGGACCGACAGCACGACCCGGCCCGCGACCTTGGGGGCGACCTGCTCCGCGGCCGCCACCACCGCATCGCGCTCGGCCTGGGTGAGGGCCATCCGCAGCAGGCGGTCCAGTGAGCGGAACAGCTTGCCGGGGGCGGCCCTGAGCAGGTCGACCGCGCCCGTGACGTCGTGCCTGCCGAGCAGCTCCTCGACCCGGCTGTCGAAGGAACGTGCCTTCTTCTCGCCCCGGGCGACTGCGAAGACCTCGGCGGCGTGCGGCCAGCGCGGGTACTCGTGCGGATGGAGGCGCTCGCCCAGGCGCTTCCATGCCTCGCGGTGCACGGCGACGTCGGAGAGCTTGGCGGGGGCCGCGGCGACGACGGAGTCGAGGCCGGCGAGCAGCGCGCGGCGGACCGGACGCGACAGTGCGCAAAACCGCGTCGGTTCCTGGAGGGTCACATCGCCGCCGGACAGCGCGCAGGCCAGCCGGAGCACGTCGGTGACGGTGTCCAGCAGCAGGTCCGCGCCGACGCCGAGCCGGGCTCCGTTGACGACCGCGCGGTTCTCCCGGATCGGGATCGCCTCGGGCTGGGCGCCGTGCACCTGGTGCTCGGCGAGGGTCCGCAGATCGCGCAGATCGTCCTCGCCCAGGGGCGTGGTGGATCCGGCCAGGGCCAGATACAGCGCACCGATCTCGTCGTCCAGGTCGCCGCCCCGATGCAGGACCGTGACGCGGTCGCCCGCCGCGGCGATCAGCTCGTCATGGGCGGCGAGCATCTCGGTATAGGTGTGGTGGTAGGTGCCGTAGGACGGGAGGGTGAGCAGGTCCAGCACACCGCTCCGAAGCTGGGCGAGGGTGCCGGGGCGGGCGGTGTCGTCGGCGAGCGCCTCGGCGATGCAGCGCATCCAGAAGTCGAACGTGTCGGGCACGTTGGCCGGGAAATCGATGAAGTGGACATTGTGCTGGACGTGGTCGCCGACCATCTGGCGCACGGTGCGCAGGGTGCGCACCGCGGTGTCGATGACGGTGCCCTCGGACAGTCCCGACAGCTGCTCCAGCAGATCCGCCGAGAGCTTGAAGCCCACGGACATCAGCACGGCGTCGAACTGCCGCGCAGCGACGCCGCCTTCACCGGCGGGGCCGGTGGGGGAGGGGAGACGGAGGGTGTGCCGGATGACCAGCGGTTCGAGACTGTCGTCCATTGCGGCATGATCCCATTACCGCGCGCGACCGCGCATGTGGGTTTTCCGGTGGGGAACGCGCTGGTGAAGGACGGGGCGGTCGGCCGGCGACCACCACCGGGGCCGTGCGCCCGATCCGAAGCCATGTGGAGGCAACAGCGGCCGAGTCCCCGCGGAACGCCGCCCGGCGCGGCCCCCTGCCCAGCGGCCGGCACCACCTCAGCCGTGAACAGGTGGTGGCGTCGCAGCGGATACGCATGCTGACCGCCACCGCGGACGCGATGCGGGACAAGGGGTACGCGGGGACCGCGGTCGCCGAGATCATCCGGCGCGCCGGGGTGTCGCGGGAGACGTTCTACCAGCAGTTCCGTTCCAAGGAGGACTGCTTCATCCAGGCTCTGGACGCCGCCACGGAGCGGCTGGCGGGCCTGCTGGAGGTCGCCCGGCAGCCGGAGCGCGGACCCTCGGCGAACAGTCCGCCTTCGCCCCGCTGTTCCTGGTCGAGGTCTACGCCGCCGGGCCCGAGGCGATGGCCCGCCGTATGGCGTGGCAGCGGCGGTTCGCGGACGCCATCGCCGAGATCTTCGGCGTCGGCGCCGGCAGCGGTGCGGACGAGCGGCGCTTCGGCTGCGAGGCCCTGGTCGCGGCCGCCGCGCAGTAGCTGGTCGCCGCCGCCGGAGACGGCGTGGGGGTTGATGTCGTAGCCGTGGTCGCCGGTGAAGTAGCCGGCCACGCCGTTGGCGAAGCAGGCCAGGTTCGTGATCACGTTCTCGGAGTAGCAGATGCCGTCGTTGGTGTTGCAGATCTCCTTGACCGTCAGATCGCCGAAGCCGCGCGGCCCCTTCATGGTCATGCCGGGCAGCACCGTCGGCAGGTTCGTCTCGATGCCGCCCGGGCCGCCGTCCGCGCCGGGACGCCGGGGATCGCCGTAGAGCACGCCGTTGATCTGGTCGTGCGGGACGGCGTCGCTCCCGGACAGGGCGGCCAGCTCGTCGCCGGCGACGAGCGCGCCCTGCGAGTAGCCGGCGATGGTGAGATGGCTGTCGGAGCAGCTGCCGTGGAAGTTCCTCACCGCCGCGTCGAGTGTGGCGATGCCCTCGGCGACGGAGTCGTCCAGCGACACGGTGTCGCCGGGGTACGGGGCGATGGACGCCGAGTAACCCCCGCGGCCCCCCTTGTGGTCACGTGGTCCAGCGCAGTACCGCGCCGAGGCCGCCCGCGGGGCCCGCGACGCCCTCGGGGACGAGCAGTACCTCGGCGTCCGCCGCCGCGGCGGACCGCAGCAGGGCGTCGTCCGCACGCGCCCGCTCGGGCTTGCCGACGCCCATCGCCTGCGCCTGGCCGCGCCGGACGGCGACCTGGTCGGCGCCGGGTCCGATCCAGACGTCGCGGCCCGCGTCGGACGCGTCCTGCCCGAGGAGCAGTGTGTCCATCTGATGGCTGCGGGCCGCGTCCACGACGGCCGGCACGCCTTCCGCCGCATCCCCGGGGTTGCTGTCGGCCCCGCGCACACCGTGCTCGCCGGGGCGGCCGCGGCCGGCGCGGAAGCGGCCGAGCGCCTCTTCGAGGCGGTCCTGCGCGTACGCGGCGCGGGCCTGTGCGATCTGGCGGTCCAGGACGCTCTTGGAGGCGCCGGCCGACCGGCTGCCGTTCTCGGCCTCGACGGTGGCGGCCCGGATCGGCTCGGGCAGCCGGTTGTACACGGCCCGGCGCTCGCGGGCGTCGCCGGTCAGGACCAGCAGCCGTGCGTCGGTCTGCGACCACTGCCGGGCCAGCTCGGCCGCGATGATGTCGGCGGTCTCGTTCCGGCTGTTCTCGACCTTGTTCCGGTAGTGCCACTCGTACCGGTCCGTGGGGATGCTGCGGTGCCCCCGGCCCCGCCACTCCCTGCCCTCCGCCGTCGCCACGGCCCGGCTGCGCTGGGCGTCGCGCAGCTCCAGATCGGCTCCGGTGCGGTCGATGTACGCGACCAGGCACGCCGGCTCCTCGCCGATCAGCCCGGGAAGCGGGGCGATGTGCGGCAGCAGGGTCCAGGTCGCCTCAAGGCGCGTGGGCGTCACGCTGAGTGGGACGTCGAGTACGACCTCGGCGCCGGCGGCGAAGACGGCCCGGCCGGGAGGCGCCCCGGAGGACGGTTCGTGGGCGAGCCGGTCCACCACGGCCCGGCAGGTGTACGGGTCGGCGCCCGCGTCGATCAGCAGCGAGGCCACGGCGCGCTGGCGGAGCTTCTGCTGCCGTGGCGCGTCCTCGGTCGCGCGGGTGGTGTCGATGTACACGGAGGCCCAGGGGCCCAGACGACCGAAGAGCGGCTTGAGAAAACCGAGTTCCATGATCTTCCCCCGGATCGGGGACGGTGTGTACTACCAGATTAGGCCGATGTGGCCGCGGGGCCCCCTTTGCGGAGGAATCGGCGCAACCGGGCCAGGGGCCAGGTGTTGATCACGTCGTCCGCGGTCAGCCAGCCCCGCTGTGCGATGCCCACGCCGTAGCGCAGGTACTCCAGGTGCAGTGGTGCGTGCGCATCGGTGTTGATCGCGAACTTCACGCCGTACCGCTTGGCGCGCAGGATGTGCTCGTCGGACAGGTCGAGCCGGTCGGGGTGGGCGTTGATCTCCAGCGCCGTCCCGGTGCGGGCGCAGGCGGCGAACACCGCGTCGAGGTCGATGTCGAGGCCCGGGCGCCGGCCGATGATCCGGGTGGTCGGGTGGCCGATGATGTTGACCTCGGGGTTCTCGCAGGCCGCCACGAGCCGGCGGGTCAGGGCATCGCGCCCCTGGCGGAAGTGATCGTGCACGGAGGCCACACAGAGGTCGAAGCCCCGCAGGAACTCCTGCGGCCAGTCCACCGCGCCGTCCGGGCCGATATTGAGCTCGGTGCCGTGCAGCAGGCGCATCTTCCGGTGCCGGCCGTCGAGTTCGCGCACCCGCTCGCGCTGGGCCAGGGCCTTCTCGTCGGTCATCCGCTGCATGGCCATGTCCGGGGCGTGGTCGGTGATCGCGTAGTAGCGCAGGCCCCGCCGGGCGGCGGCCGCCACCATCTCCTCCAGCGGGGCCAGGCCGTCGGTGAGGTCGGTGTGGGTGTGCAGGTCGCCCCTGATGTCCGCCTCCGTGACCAGGTCCGGCAGCTCGCCGCGCAGCCCCGCGGCGACCTCGCCGCGGTCCTCCCGCAGCGTCGGTGGGATCCAGGGCAGGCCGAGCCGGGCGTAGACCTCCTCCTCGGTCTGCGAGACGATCTTCTTTCCGCTCTTGGCGTGGAACAGGCCGTACTCGGAGAGCTTGAGCTTGTGGTGCACGGCCATCTCGCGGGTGCGGATGTTGTGCGCCTTGGAACCGGTGAAGTACTGCATCCCCGCGCCCCAGGAGTCCGGCGGCACGACCCGCAGATCGATCTGCAGGCCCTTCGTGGTGCGCACGGAGGTCTTCTTCGTGCCCTGGACGATCACCTCGGCCGTGCCCGGCAGCCCTACGAAGGCGTCCATGAAGGGGGCGGAGCGGGCCGCCGCCACGAGGATGTCCACATCGCCGATCGTCTCCCGCATACGGCGCAGCGACCCGGCGTAGCCGCAGTTCTCGCAGCCGGGCAGGGTCGACAGCGCGGCCACGATCTCCTCGGCGACGTCCATGGCGGCGTTGATCGGCACCCGGTCTCCCGCGGCCCGCATCAGGTCGATGCCGTGCAGGATGTTCTCCTCGGTCTTGGGGCCGAACCCCTTGAGGTCGCGCAGCCGCTCCTCGTGCACGGCGTCGAGGAGTTCGGGCACCGAGGAGATATGCAGGTCCTGGTAGAGCGTCATGGCCTTGCGCGGGCCCAGGGTGGGGATGGCCATCAGCTGCCGTACGCCCGCGGGGACCCTCGCCCGGACGTCCTCCACGGCGGGCATGCTCCCGGTCCGCAGATACCCGATCACCTTGTCGGCGATGGACCTGCCGACGTTCGGGATCTCCCGCAGGCCCTCGGCGTCGAGCCCGGCGACATCGGCGTGGTGGCTGCCGATGGCGCGTGCGGCCTTTTCGTAGGCGCGGGCCTTGAACGCGTCTCCGCCGGTGATCAGGACGAGGTCCGCGTACTCCTGGAGCAGCGCCTCGACCTCCTCGTTGCGCCGGACCACGGGACCATTTTAGGGCCTTTCCGACCCCGACCCATCGGACAGGCCCTAGTGCGGTCGCGTGCCCCGGACCTCTCCTGGCGGCGCGGTCGCCGTCGCCGCCAGGAGCCCCGTCGCCGGCTTCAGCGGCCCTGCGCGGCCTTGACGTTGTCGCCGAACGTCCAGCCCTTCGACCCGTCCCAGTTGAGCGACCAGGTCATCAGGCCCTTCAGTCCGTTGTCGTAGGTGTTCCATGCCTGCGTCACCAGGTGCGGTGGCATATGCCCGCCGCCCGCGCCCGGTTGCGCGGGCAGTCCGGGGACCTGCTTGTCGTAGGGGACCCGGATGGTGGTGCCCTGGACGGTCAGGCCCTTGTCGAGGCAGTCCGTCTGCGCGGTGAAGCCCTCAAGGGTGCCGGCGGAGTACGAGTCGCCCCGGCACCCGTACATGCTGCCGTTGTAGTACTGCATGTTCAGCCACCAGAGCCGGCCGTTGTCCGCGTACTTCTTGACGATGGGCAGGTACGCGCCCCAGATCGATCCGTAGGTCACGCTGCCTCCGGTGACGTAGGCCGTCTCGGGCGCCATCGTCAGACCGAAGCCCGGCGGCATCCGGTCGAGCACGCCGTCGATGATGCGGATCAGGTTGGCCTGCGAGGCCGACAGCCGGCGGATGTCGCCGCTGCCGGTCAGGCCGGTCTCGATGTCGATGTCGATGCCGTCGAAGTGGTACTTCTGCAGAATCGGCACGAGCGTTTCGACGAACCGGTCGGCGACGCCGGTGGAGTTGAGGTCGATACCGGCCGACGCTCCGCCGATGGACATCAGGACCGTGAGGCCGTCGCCCTTGGCCCGGCACATCTCGGCCGGGGTCGGCACCTTCACGGTGGCGTCCATCCCGTCCTCCCACAGGACCGTGCCGTCCGCGCGGATGACCGGGAACGCCGTGTTGAGGACGTTGTACCCGTGGTCGCGGATACGGGCGTCGGTGATCGGAGTCCAGCCGAAGGGCGGATGGACGCCGTTCGCCGCGCCGTCCCAGTTCTCCCAGTACCCCTGGAGGACCTTGCCCGAGGGTCTCGGTTCGACCGCGCAGGGATCGTCGTCCCGGGGCGTGCCCGGTGCCGCGGAGACCAGCATCGGTACGACGCAGGCCATCGCCAGGCCGGCCCTCAGCAGACGCGCCATCCGACCGATCACGGTGTGCTCCCTTCGGAGTGTGACGGGGCGTCACCGAGGGCCGGGTGCGGTGCGGCGGGAAGTCCGCGGGGTGTCCGCGGTGCTCCGTGCGGGGTGGTGACGGGCGGCGGTGACGGGCACAACGTAAGTTGGTCCATACCTGTCGTCAAGAGGTATGGACCAACTGGGGATCCGCCGCTGCGGGCGGTTCGGCTGCGGGCGTCGTCACCGGCCGGCGCCGCCGGGGAGCGGTCAGTGAACGGGGGCGGTGAGCTCGCCGCCCCGGTAGCAGCCCTCCCGCTCCTCGACCACGAAGGGCGCCATGGCCGTGCGGCGGCGCTGCTCCTCGTCGGAGGCGCGCCAGGCGTCGCATGCCTCCTTGGAGTCCCAGAACGAGACGCCGGTGATCTCGTGTCCGTCCTCGGACCAGTACGCGTAGGCGCGGCGCAGGGCTCGCGGGTACGGATGAGGGCGCCAGGACCGCTCGAAGTCCTCCAACGTGCCCGGCTTGATGCGGCGCGTAGTCACCCAGACGAAGTGCTCCTCCATGGTCGCCTCCTGGTGAACGCTGTGGCGGCGGGATCGTGCCGTGCGCCCCTGGTGGGGCGTTCTCCCACCACCGTAGGTCGGCCGCGGCGGTTCCGCCCTGCGGTCACCCGCCGCATCGCACCGGGTCGGGCGGGTGCCGGCGTCAGAAGGCGGGGCAGGTGTCCTTGGCGCCGTCGCGGTAGGTGCGGTAGAGGGGGAGCGGGTTCTGGTTGCCGGTTCGGGCGGGCGCCGGGTACTCCACGACGGGTACGGGTTTGCACACCGCCCACTGGTCGTTCTTGCCCGGCCCCTCGAAACCGTAGGTGCCCGCGGCGCCGACCAGGCAGGAACTGCAGCTGTCGCCGGCGATGCTCGGAATGACCAGGGTGTTGTAGACGTCGTCCTTCGTCGGGATGCGCAGGGCCTCCGGGGCGTGCTTCCCGCCCTCGTTGATCTCGCTGAAGGTGCGGTCCACGGCGTCGGCGAGCAGGGTGAAGGCGTCGTGGTACATCACGGCGTAGCCGTCGTCGAGCGGCTTGGCACCCAGCTCGTACTCCTTCGAGAGCTCCTCGAAGCGGTCGAGGAAGCGGCCGAGGGCCTTCGCGGGCTTGTCCTTCCCACCCCACCAGGCCGGATCGACGGAGGACGCGTCGACGATCGTGGCCTGCGCCTCGTTCAGCCACCGCGTGGGCGCGTCCGCGGTGAGCGTGGGCTCCAGGCCGATGCCGACCTTCAGGATGCGCAGCTTCGTGGTGCGCCCGCAGCTGCCCTCCTGGGCCAGGCGCTCGATGAACGCGGGCAGGTCCTGATCGCGCCCGGCGAAGAAGACGGTGTCGGACCTCTCGTTGCAGATCTTCTGCACGGCGTCGGTGAACCGCTGGGGGATGCCCTTGTCGGTGCCGGACGAGCCGGTGAAGTTCGAATGGTGGTTGGACAGGTCGTACCCCTTGCCGAAGTGCCTGTCGAAGACGGCGCGCAGGTTCTTGGAGTAGACGTCCTCCTCGCGGTTGTCCCAGACCAGGAACCCCTTGTGCTTCCCGGGTTTGGTGTCCAGGTAGAGCGCGAGGGCGCGGGCGAACTGGTCGTTGTTCGGCGAGGGCTTGAAGAAGTACCGGGAGTTCATGGTGGCCGCGGTGATCACCGGCCCGACGGTGGGAATGCGGTGCTCGCTGAGCGCGGCGATCGTCTTGCGGGTCTCCGGTGTGCTGCTCGGTATGCCGCTCACGCCGACCAGCGGCGCCCGGGTGTCCTTGGCCAGCTCGGCGAGCCGCTCGACGACCGGCTGCCAGGCGTCGAGGTTCCGGCCGTCGGGGGCGAGCAGCAGCTGGTAGTGCGGTCCGGCGAAGCGGTTGGCCTGCCGCTGCGCGGCCAGCGCACCGGCAAGTCCGCGGCGGATCATGTCCGTTGTCATGGCGCTGTGGTCGTCGGCGGTGAAGGGCATCATCAGCGCGATCCGCACGTACGGGATCTTGGGGCCGCTCGGCGGGTTCTCCCCGTCCTGCCGCACCCGGGCGTTCTCGTCCGCCACCGCCTCGATGAGACCGGCGATGCCCGGGTCCGCCTCGAAGGCGCCCGCGGTGACGCCCACACAGTCTCCGCCGATGTCCTGCAGATCGCCGCCGCACCGCCCGGGACCCCGCACGAGGCGGACGGCGGAGAGAATCACGAGGGCGGCCAGCACGCCGAGTCCGAAGGCGGCCAGCCACTCGATGGGCCCCCACTCACGGGGATGACGTCGGAACAGACGGACCAGCATGCTGCCTCACTGACCGGGGAGGGGGAAGGGGCGCCTCTTCCGCGCCGCCGCAGGCCAGCTGCGGGCGGCCTGGCCGAGGACGGCGTGCCAGGTCGGGTGCCGCGGCGAGAGGTACGCCAGCTCCTCGCCGACCGCCTTGCACATATCGGGGTCCGGCTCCGCGTACGGCTCGGACACATGCCACAGGGCGTGCAGCAGCCGGTTGACGCACCGCTCGACCTCGTGCAGGTCCGCGTACCGGGCGTCGTGCGCGCCCAGCGCGACCTGCATCCGCACATCGGTCCACTCCCCGGCGGGCGGTGTGGGGGCGGTGGCGGCGTACTCCAGACACCGCAGCCAGTGCGCGGCGCCCTGCTCGTCCTGTTCCGACTGGAACTCCTCGGCCAGGGTGGCCACCACCGTCTCGGCGTTCCCGGCCGCGAGCGTGTGCCGCAGCGCGTCCGCCTCCCCGCTCTCACCGCGCTGGGCGTGGTGCATCCGCAGAAAGCGGTGGATCTCCTGCCAGCCGCGGCCGTCGTCGGCCCCCCGGGAGGTGCGGCGCGCCTCGTGCACCAGCAGCGTCTGCAGCAGGGCGTCGCTGACCAGCGGCCGGTCCGGCGGGGTGAACTGCTGCCACTGCTGCTCTTCGAGGTAGTCGGTGGCGGAGTTGGCGGGCAGCTGGTCGGGGCCCTGCAGACGCAGATGGCCGGCCAGCGCCTCCGCGGCCGTGCTGTCGCGGGCGAGCGAGAGCAGGGTCAGCCGGTCGCGCTGGCGCCGGTTGGGCAGCAGCCGCTCCAGGAGCGCTTCGGTGACGGGGCGGCCGTCCGGCGTGTCCAACTCCAGGAGGTCGCGCGGTGCCACGCCGGCGCCCTGCTCCGTCGCGTTCAGCACCGCCGCGCACAGCACCGTGGCCGCCGCGGGGTGCCCGCCGGTCAGGGAGTGCACGGCGGTGGCCAGATACGGGTGGAGCGGCCGGGCCGGCCGGTCCGGCACCAGCAGGGGCAGGATGTCGTCGCGGTTCAGCGGGGTGAGCGGCACGGTGAGCAGCCCGGCGGAGGGAGCGAGGCCCTTGCGCTCCCAGCCGGAGGACTTCACCAGGTCGGGCAGGGCGCGGCGGACCGCGGCCGGCGCGCTCTCCGGTAGACCGCCGAGCCGGGTGGCCACCACGACCAGCTCCTCGCGCTCGGGGCGGTGGGGCCGCGCGCGGTGCTCCAGCAGCAGTTCGAGGAAGTCCTGCCCCGCGGCGCAGTGCGCGTCGTCCAGCAGGATCAGCGGCCAGGGCTCGCGGTTCCACCGCTGCAGCCTGCCGTACGAGGCGGAGACATCGCGCAGGAAGGCGGCCATCAGGCTCTGCTCGGCCGCGTGCCGGTAGTCGCCGCCCTGCTGGAACCACTCCCCGAGGAGCACCAGCGGATCCTGGCCCTCCGCACCCGGCGGAAACCGGCGCCGGTACCACTCCACGGCCCCGGCCGGACGGTACCGCTCGGCGTACTCCGCGACCACGGCGGCGGTGACCGCCTCCCGGCTCCCCGCCGCGTCCACCGCCTCCTCCAGACGGCCCTCCACGGCGGTGGCCCAGGTCTGCCGCAGGGCGTTCTCGCTGCCGGTGGCGAGGCGGCAGGCGAGCAGCAGCCGGGCATAGCGCAGGCACGCCGCGTCGCGCTGCTCGCCGTTGCCGTGCTGCCAGCCGGAGACCGCGAACAGGCCGGGCAGCAGCACGGGGAAGCGCCGGCGCAGCGCCGGCGCGAGCCCGCACACCAGCTCGGCCAGGATCTCCACACACGTCGAGGCGACGGCCGCACCGCCGGACGACACGGGCCCGAGCGCGTCGGCATCCGCCGCCACCGCCTGGACGTGGGCGAGGGGCAGCCGGTCCGCGTAGCGCGCCGCCAGCTCCTTGAGGACGGCGCTGCGCCCCATGCCGTGGTGCCCCGTCAGCAGCACCACGGGCAGATCGCCCGCATGTTCCCGCGCGGTCCGGGACCTCTCGTCGTAGGCCAGACCCGTGAGCCGGGGGATGAGCGAGCGCAGCAGCGGGTCCCGGCCATAGAGCGGTGACCCTTCCCAAATGCGCATCTGGCTGCGTCCTGCCTCCGTCGTCCGTGGCTGCCAGACAGCCGCAACCTCGGAGACGGGCGGCACCGTTCCCCCGAGAAATCAGCCGCTAGACACCCGTATCAACCACGCCTGGAGTCATAGAACTTACAGGCGCCGCAAACCGCCCGCCAGGCGAATGCCACACTGCGTCACCTGGTTGTGACCGCTGGAACCGGCGGCGTACGCGGGGCGCGGACGGTGGCACGCCCGGCGTCGGGGGGCGCATGGGCGGCGCATCGACAGCGCGTCGACGGCGCGTCAGGGATGCGGATAGATCTCCAGCTCGACGCTCTCCGGAAGCGCGTCCGCTCCCCGGACCTCTCCCGGGTAGGCGAGCCGGACCCGGCGCAGTCGGCGCAGCCCGGCCAGCGAGGCCAGATCGAGCTCCGCGACCTGCGACAGATGGATCTCCTCAAGCCCCGGAAGACGCAGCGCGATCCGCCGCAGCGGTACCGGCGAACCGGCCCTGGCCCGCACGTCGAGATGGGTGACCTGGGGGATCTGGGTGCGCGGCGCGAACAGCAGCATGCTCAGCTGCTGCGGGGAGAGGGTCAGCTTGCGCAGATTCGACAACCTGCCGATGAGCGAGCCCCATTCGTCCGGCGTCAGCCGCTCGCTGGCGTCCTGGAGCCGCAGCTCCTCAAGCCCCCGGCAGGCCACTATGCCCCCCATCTGGGCCGCGGCCGGCGGCAGTGACAGCAGGCGCAGCTCGGCGGCCCGGGGCAGGTCGGGCAGACCCCGCCAGGGCACCTCCGGTCCCACCAGGAGCCCCTCCAGCCGCGGGCAGTCCGCCAGCTTCAGCAGCGGCTCGAACTGCGGCAGGTCCCGTAGCTCCAGCCGCTGCAGGCGCGGCAGTCGGGTCAGCGGCGTGGGGTCCTTCACGTTCCGGCACCCCTGCAGGACGAGCGTTTCGAGGCCGGGGTAGGCGGAGAGCAGATCGAGGTCCTCCAGCTGGAGGGTGTTGCGCAGCCGCAGCTCGCGCAGCCGGCGCGGATCGAGTGTCGAGCGGATCTCCTCGGGGCTGAAGTCGCCGTGCAGACCCACGCGCTGATACCCCGACATGGTGCGCAGGGCGTCCAGCTCGGCGCGCGAGCGTACCGTGACGGCCTCCTCGGGGGCGGCTTCGAGCAGCGGGCGCACGATCTCCTCGGCGTACACGTCCGTGTCGAACCGGTCCCAGTGGCCCAGGAGTTGGGCGCGGACGGCGGGCTGGTCGGTGCCCAGGAACTCCCGGAGCCGGGGGATGGCGGCGTCCCCGCCGATCTGGCATATCGCGTGGACCGTGGCCAGCTCCTCGTCGCCCGCCAGTTCCCCCGCCCGGGGCAGCAGGCCCAGCAGCAGCGGGCCCGTACGCGCCAGCGACCTGGCCTCGCGCAGACTGCGCGGCGGGACCATCCGCGCCGCCCGGTCCTCGATCGCCTGGCGCACGGTCGGCTCAAGGCGGGTGGCCTGCTCCAGCGAGGCCAGCGCGAGGAGCCGCAGCCTGGCCTGCACCGCGGCGTCCTTCTCCCGGTCCCCGCGCTCCCGCAGGCGCGTCAGCAGGTCGGCGCGCTCCTGGTGACGGGCCTGTGCCACGGCCATCTGCACCACGTCCTCCCACTGGTCCAAATGTGCGTTGTTCACCAGCATGCCCATATCACGCTCCTCCAGCACGGCCTTGGCGCCCAGAAAGTCCTGGAAGGTCCGGTGGATGAAGTCCACCGCTCCGGTGGCGGGTTCGCGCAGCAGCCCGGACCGCTCCAGGAGGTGCTGAAGGGCCTCCTCGGCCGTCCCGACCTCGGCCAGGCGCGGCACGGAGGGCTGCAGCCGCCGCACCACGTCCACCGCGTCCGGCCAGTCCAGTTGCGTCCGCTCATTGCGGATCAGCCAGTACGCGAGCTTCTGCAGCGGCTCCGTGGCGGCCTTCTCGTCCAACTCCGGCCTGCGGCCGCGGCCGTACACCTCGCGCTCCAGGTCGCGGCGCTCCAGAAGCATGGAGAGCGCCGCCTCGTACAGGGAGGCGCGGCCCTGGGGCAGAAAGCCGCGGCGCTCTCGGTGCAGGGCGCAGATCAGGCTGCACATCAGCGGGTTGGTCGCCAGTCGGCTCAGCTCGGGGCTGCTGCGCAGCGACAGCGTGAGCGACTCACCGAGCTCCTGCGACGCCCCGGCCGCCGTGTGCCAGCGCCGGATGAACTGCTTCATGTCGGCGGGCCGCATCGCGGTGAGCGTGAACTCCTGGAAGCCCTCGCGCCCGAGCCAGCCCCGCTCCAGGGCGGACGGGCGGGAGGTGAGCAGCCACAGATTGCCGGGGAAGACGGCGAGCAGCTTTCTGATCCACGCCCGGGCGCGCGTCCGGTCGTCCTTCGGGATCTCGTCCGCCCCGTCGATCAGCAGCACTCCGCGGCCGTGCTGGAGAACCCGCGCCGCCCATCCCTCGGGCTGGGTGCCCACCAGCGGGCAGCCGATCCAGCGCAGGAAGTCCTCGGGCATGGGCAGGTCGGCGTCCTTGCGCGCCAGGGTGCGTAACGGCAGCACGAACGGGACCCGCCCGAGCAGCTGCGACAGACCGCCGGGCACCCGGTCCTGCTGGGCCGTGGTGATCGCCAGCCACTGCACCAGGGTCGTCTTGCCGGTCCCCGCCACCCCGCGCAGCAGCGCCCGCTCATGGCTGGCGAACACCGCGTCGGCCGGCCCCGCGGCCCGTTCGGCCTCCGCGTCCCGGTCGGTGCCCGGCTCGCCGATCGCGACCGGAAGCGGGTCGGCTCCGCCGCGGTACGGCATGGCCTCCAGGCTCAGATACGCGGTCTCCAACGGCCAGTCCTGGCCGTCCGGTTCGCGCAGATCGACGCCGTAGATCGTCAGCCGGCCATGGCATTCGACGATATAGCGCGCGTACTCCTCCTCGAACCGCATGTCCTGCCGGCTGATGTCCGGCAGCCGCTGCAGAATCCGGTCCAGCTTCTCGCTCTGCTCGCGGATCTCGCGGCTCTGCTCGATCTGGGCGCGGGCCGCGAAGCCCGGCTGCTGGCTGAAGAAGCGCACCAGATGGACACAGGCCGTCTCCAGCAGCCGGTCGTGGAAGCGGGCGGCGTCGTCGCTCAGGAGCCGGCGGGTGCTGGGGCCCGCGACCCTGGACAGCTCCGCGGCGAGCCGTTCGGGTCCGAGGGCGAAGGCGTGCACATCGTCGATGTCGAGGTCGCCGAGCGCGTGCAGGGTGCGGGTCAGCGCCTGCCCGACCGCGTCGTGCTCATCGGCGCCGACCGGCGGATCGTGCGGTCCGGCGGCCCGCACGGCGCGGCGGACCAGCTCGCGGGCGATCTTGTGCAGATCGTCCTCGGTGAGGGTGCGGTGCTCCTTGGCGAAGGACACCAGCCGGCGGATCGGGATCGGACGTTCACCGAACTCCGCACCCGGCGCCTTCGCGGGCGGCAGCAGCAGCCGCTTGAGCAGGGGTACGACCACCGCCGACGCGATCCGCAGCCCCACCGTGCCGCCGTCCACAGCAGCCCCTCCCTCACCAGCGCCGCGTACCCGTACCGGGCCCGCGGTTCCCCCGATGCCTGTTCACCTTATCCGCGGAGGCCCGTCTCACGTCAGGGCGCACAGTCGTCCCGCCGCGCGCCAGCGCCGCCGCACCTGTACTACGCCGACCGCGCGGGAACCGGTTCCCCACCGGCGGCAAGGCTGGAGACACCCGCTATGACCCCTTGACGCCGAGTGAGGCGTAGTCGTAGGCCCCGTAGGCGTCGGACGTGTAGACGTTGGTCAGCCGGGGGCTCCGCCAGGTGACGACCTTGTCGTAGACGAACGGCAGGTAGGAGGCGGCCTTGGCGACCGAGCGGTTGACCAGCCCGTACAACGGTGCGGCCGATTCCGGTCGGATGTCGGCAGCCGCCGAGTCGAGGGTCTTGTCGATGAACGGGTCGTCGACCTCGGAGACGTTGTAGTTGCCGGTCTGCAGGATGAATCTGCTGTCGACCAGCGGCTGCCAGAACGCCTGGCCGGTCGGGTAGTCGGCGCCCCAGCTCCCCAGGACGATGCCGTAGCCGTTCTTCCGTACGACCTCCGGCGCACCGGCACGCTCGACCCAATGCAGTCTGTCGAGCTGATCGATCTGGGCGGTGATCCCTACCTTCTTCAGCGATTCCTGGAGGGCTTCTGCTGCGTTCCGTTCCTGCGGATTGTCACCGCGCACCACCACATGCGTGCTGAACCCGTTCGGATGGCCGCATTTCTTCAGTTCCTCCTTGGCCTTGTCCACATCCGGCCGGCCACCGTTCTTGCGCACGCCGTACGGGTCGTACGAGGGGTCCGAGCCGGCGAGTCGAGGCGGCAGCATGCTCGGGGCGATGTCGCCGCCCGTGACACCCCCGAACGCGCTCTGCAGCGCCCTGTGGTCGGCCGCGTAGACGACGGCCTTGCGGCAGCTCACGTTGTCCATCGGTTTGACCGACTTCGGAAAGGCCGCGTAACGGACCATACTGGTAAGGGGGTTGTCGAGGTTGTTCTTTTGGGTGGCGTCCCGCATTGCCCTGGTTCGGGCGGACGGACCGAGTCCCCGGCTGCCGAAAGCCAGGTCGTACTTACCGGCCAGCAGACCGGCGTCCGCGGTGTCCTGCTTGGCGAAGTCCACTGTGATCTTGTCCGGCAGCGCCGAGCGGATGGGGTCGGAGGGCTTTCGCCAGTGCGGGTTGCGGACCAGCTCCAGCGACTTGCCGGGCACGTAGGAAAGGAATGTGTACGGCCCGCTGGAGAACGGGTGGTCGCCGTATTTGGCCGCGGTGTCCTTTTCCTGTTTCACCGGTGAGGCGGCGGTCATGGCCAGCAAGTACTCGAAATCGCTGTTCGGCTTGGGCAAGCGGAAGACGATGGTGTGGATGTCGGGTGTCTGGATCGCGTCGAGGCCCAGCTTGTCGCGCGAGGTGTCCTTGTACGGACCCTGGTAGGTGCGGCCGGGGTCGAGCGCCTGCTGGAGGTAGAGCGGGCCCCCGGAGACGACGTCCTGCGCCCAGAGCCGTTCGATGCCGTACTTGATGTCCTTGGACGTGAGCGCGGAGCCGTCCTCCCAGGTCAGCCCCTTGCGCAGGGTATAGGTGTAGGTCTTGCCGTCGTCGGACACCTTGGCTCTGTCGGTGGCCAGATCCGGTCTGAGTTCCGTGCCCTTGGCGCCCGGCTTGGCAGCGTAGGTCACCAGCTGACGGGTGTAGAAGCGGGCGAAGTTCCAGACGAAGCCGTAGTAACTGCGTTGCGGGTCCCAGGAGTCGGGTTCCAGGCTGCCGGCGAACCTGAGCGTTCCGCCGGTTGCCTTCGACGCGTTGACGACTCCCTTCGTCGCGGCGTTGTACAGGGCGCTGGAGCCGCCGCTCTCGTCGGACCGGTCCGGCAGCCAGTGGATGACGGCCGGGATACCCGCGGCCAGCAGCACCGCCAGCGCCGCCGCCAGCCCGATCTTGAGCCGTGGTCGGTCGACTCCCGTGGACTTGCGCGGCTGCGGGGAGGCGATGGTCTGCGGTGCCTTGTTCGTCTGCGGGGACCCGGTGGTCCGCGCGGGCTCGTTCGCCTTCACGGAGGGAGACTCGGCCGGAGCCGGAGGAGCCTCAGCGGGAGCCGGAGCCGGTGTCGAAGCCGGAGTCGGATCCGGTGCGGGCGAAGGGGACGGTGGCCGTGGGGGAGAGGGCGAAGGACCAGGAGCAGGAGCAGGCGAAGGAGACGGGGGCCGCGGCGGTGGCGCCGAGTCCGTCTCCGGGGCCGGGGCCGGGGCCGGGGCTTCGCGGAGATGGACCCGATTACGGGCCAGCGCGATCGACCCGCCCGTGTTGCGGTTGCGTTGCTGCGGCAGGGGCCTGGCCTTGGCCGCCAGGTTGGTGTGCAGATGCCGGTACAGGGTGTGCATGTCCAGCAGGGGCGGACCGTCGGGGATGCCCTCGGCCAGGGCGGTGATCAATTCGCCGGTGAAGGCGGTGAACTCCTCACCCGGAGGGGACAGTGCCGTACGCGTCTCGGCGGAGGCCGCCATCAGGCAGGTGCCCTCGATCAGCGCGCGATCGGCGACCTGATCGATGCCGCTCATCCCGCCCAGGAGCGCCCGGCCGCTGTAGCAGCAGTCCAGGATCACCACCTTGCGCCGGGCCTTGACCCGCGGATCGAGAATCGCCCGGCGCACCCACTCGTACGGCAGCGCGCGGTACATGCGCTTCTGGTCCGAAGCGGGCAGCGCCAGGAACAACTCGTCGCTGTACGGGTCGGTGAGTCCGTGGCCCGCGTAGTAGACGACCAGGGTGTCGGTGGCCTGTAGGGCGACGCTGTGGAGCGTGTCGAGCACCGCCTCGGCGCTCTCGGGCTGGGGCAGCACGCGGCAGTGGGCATCCGGCAGCCCCCACAGCGCGTCATCCGTGAACGCCCGCTTGAGCCCGGCCAGATTGCGCTCGACGGCGGGCAGGGCGGTCAGACTCGCGTACTCATGGACGCCGATGAGCAGCGCCCGTGACTCGGCGGGGTCGGGTAACGCCGTCGTCACGGCTGGGCGTCCGTCCCGGCCCCGCTCACCGGTGTGCCCGGTTCTCCCGGGGGCTCGCGCAGGGCGTCGACGATGCGGCGTACGGCCTCCGGGGAGCCGTCCTCCACGGTCACGGTGACACCGTCGATCTCGATCCGTACGGCGGGTGCCGAGGGGCGGCTGGACCGCCACGTGGCGCAGGCCACCGCCAGGCTGCTGAGGGCGATGCCATGGGTGAGCACCGCGTTGATCACCTCGAACGCGCCGCCCATTTCACCGGCCCCGGACGGCCCCGAGTCCAGCGTGATCTCGGCCTGTTGGGCCACATCCGGATCCTGGGCCAGCCAGCGGTACAAGGACGTCACGGACGCCGTCGAGGAGCTTCCTTCCCCGTCGTCCCCGTCCACGATGATCTCGACCCGCACCCTTGCGTTCCCCCTAGGGCCTGAAGGCCGCACGGGCCCCAACAGAAGTGCCCATGCTAGTCACTTGACCCGGGGCACGGAGGGCATGTCATGAGACTGGTGTGTTGACTGTGTCGGTCTCGGCAAGCCTGCGGGCGAGGTCGATCACGTCGTCGGCGATGAGGTCGACTCCGGCGGGCGGATCGCTCGGTGCGGCGTCCGGCCCCCACTCCAGCGGGCGCGGGATATAGGCGGTACGGAGTCCGGCCCCGGCCGCCGCCGCGAGATCGTCGGGGTGGCAGGCCACCATCAGCAGCCGTCGCGGCTCGACTTGGAGCAGCTCGGCGGCCATGCGGTAGACCTGCGGGTCGGGCTTGTAGGACGTGGCCAGCTCGGCCGACAGGACGCAGTCGAAGCGGAGCCCGGCCTGCTTGGTGAGGCGGGTGAGCAGGCCGACGCCTCCGTTGGACAGCGTCGCGGTGAGCACCGGGGTCTGGTGGAGCAGCTCCAGGCCGGGTGCGGCGTCCGGCCAGGCGCTGAGCCGGTGCCAGGCCCGCACGAGCTGGTGCCGCTCGGCCTCGCCGAGGGCGGTGAGCCCGTGTTCGGCGAGCACCTCGTCGAGCATGAGCCGGTGCAGCTCGTCCAGCGGCCGCCAGGGCAGCTCTCCGGCCAGGAACCTGTGCAGGACCGGGCGGTAGCGGCGCCGCCAGGCGTCGGCGACGGCGGGCCAGTCCGCCTGCAGACCGGCCCGGCCGCCGACCTCGGCCAGCGCGTCGGTGACGCCGGAACGCCAGTCGGTCATCGTCCCGAACACATCGAACACGGCGGCATCTATGTCCATGAGCCCCTCCCCATCCCCTCGGGTGGTGGTCGCACCCGTCTGCTGGTGCTGCTTTCCCGATCATGCCGCAGTGGTGGGGTGAGGGGCGTCTGCGCCGGCGGGAAGGGCTCCTCTTCGGCGTTCGAGGGGGCCGGGCAACTTCCCTTGCCGAAGCGCTACTTGTCGCGGCGCTGACCGGCGGAGGCCGGCGCGCGGCGGCGGCGCGCGATCTGACCGAGGACGAGGTCCACGACCAGGAACGCGACGAGCGATATGCCGAGCAGCGGCACCGCCCAGCCCACCGCCCCCGCGACCACCACGAGCGGCAGCAGCAAGGGCAGCGGGACCTGACGCCATGCACCGCGCGCGACCGGACGTCCGAAGGACAGGGCGCGGTCGCGGGTGGGGCGGCGCTGCCACCACATCCGGTAGCCCCAGACGATCAGGAAGATCAGGGTCAGCGCGAGCGCCGCCAGGGCGGCCTGATTGGCGAGCCCGAACAGGGTGCCGGTGTGCAGATCGATGCCGTAGCGGGTGAGCTTGGCCAGAACGGGGTAGTCGGCGAAGCGTTTGACGTCGGTGACCTGACCCGTGGCCGGGTCGACGGCGATGGCGTCCTGCTTCTCCGGCCAACTGCGCTGGACCTGCTTGACGACGTAGGCGGTGCCCCGCTCCGCCGGCAGGACGATCTCGACCGGGTCGGACAGCCCCTTGGCGCGCGCCGCCTGCCATACGGTGTCGACACCCACGTCACCAGCCGCGGACCCGCCCTGCGTGCCGCCCTGCTTCCCGTCCTTCCCCGGCATGCCGGGCATCCCCGCCATCCCCCCGGAGCCGCCGTGGTGGGCGTGCTCCCCGGCCACCTCCGTGGAGACCGTCGGGGTCGCCTGCCCCAGGGACTGGCGGAGTTCGTCGATGTTCGCCCCGGCGTACGTGGACCAGGTCAGGCCGGTCGCGGAGAGGAAGAACAGGCCGGCCGCCGCCCAGATACCGACCGCGCCGTGCCAGGACAGCGACCTGCGGCGCCCGGTGGCGGAACAGTCCGGCAGCGCGAGGGTCCGCAGTCGGCGGGTCGTCCGCTTGCGTCCGATCCACAGCGCGAGCCCGCCCCCGGCGACCACCCACAGCCAGCTGGCGGCCAGTTCGCTGTAGAGCCGGCCGTTCTCGCCCAGGTGCAGATCGCGGTGGAGGTCGTCGAGCCAGGTGCGCAACGGCAGCGCACCCGTGGCACCGTACGTGTCCAACGCTCCCCGGACCTCGCCCGTGTAGGGGTCGACGAAGACGGACAGCTGGTGCTCCTCGGGTACGCCCGGTACGCCGGACAGCAGGACGCGGGTGGTCGTCCCCGGCTCGGGTGCCGGGCGTATGGCGGCGATCTCGCCCTGCGGATGCGCCTCGCGGGCCTCGGCGACCTGCCGTGACAGCGGCAGCTCGCTCGTACCGACCGGGACCGTCAACTCGTGTGCGTAGACCAGCTTCTCCGCCTGGAACGAGCCGGCGTACAGCAGCCCGGTGACCGCGGAGACGAGAAGGAAGGGCGCGATGAGGACACCGGCGTAGAAGTGCAGGCGGAGCACCAGGGGGCGGAGGGCGGCCCAACCGGCCCGCCGGGTCGTCGCCGCCGGCTGCGTGCCGGGGTCGGTGGGATCGGGGGTCTCGCCGGCGGTGTTCGACGCGAGAGGTTGTTCGGTCGTCACGTGGGCCTCCCGGTTCGGCGATGGTCGCGAAGGTGCGGTGGCTCGGCCTGCTGCTGAAGCCCGCTGCCGTGCCCATCAGGGAGTCGGACGCGGGGAGGGGCGAGTTCCGAGAGCGAGATGTGAGCTGGGTCACATGCCTGGCCGTCGTGCGGTGCGGATGCATGGCGCCCCGGTCGTGCGAAAGCGTGAATGCGCGAATGCGCGAATGCGCCCCGGGCCGACCCTCCCGGAGTGTCCGAAGGCGATGGCACGATGTCAGACATGACGGCCGGGTCGGTTTTACGTGCGGTACGCGTCGCGATCTTCGCGGCCGTGTGTGACGGCATGGTCCTCGCGCACGCCGCGGCCGCCCTGGTGTGCGGCTGGTGGCTGTGGCGCGGTGAGAAGGCGGTGTTCCGGCTCGCCCGCAGCGTGGCCGCGGCGCTGGCCGCGGCGCTGTTCGCGCCCTTGCTGCTGGTTCTGACGTCGCTGTGCCGGAGCGGCCCGAGGCTGCCCGTTCGCCCGGTGGCCGCTCAACGCCCGCTGGAGCGCCTGCGTGGAGTGCGCCTGCAGTACGCGGTCTCCCGCAGAGGCCCACCGGGGCCTTCGTTCTGCCGCTGACCGCGCGTCCACCCTGGGCCGGCGACGGCCGCCGCCCCCATCGCTTCACCGGGCGCCGCCGCCCTACCTGCCGCCCCCCTGGCCCTCCGGCCTGCCCATGGAAGTACGCCCGGTTGCTCCCGCGGACGTGCGCGCCTGGACCTGCGCCTGTCGAGCGGCCCCGCACCCCGAAGGACGTGTGGCGATGATTCCTGCCCTTGTCGGTCCGGCCCGCGGTTCGCGGATCACCGTCGATGACGAGCAGTTGACCGGCCTGGCGCTGGCCGCGCGGGGCGGGGATCCCGACGCCGTCGAGCGCTTCATCTGCGCCTCCCACCGCGATGTGTGGAGGTTCGTGGCCCACCTGTGCGGCGATCCGAACGGCGCCGACGACCTCGCCCAGGAGACCTACCTCCGCGCCCTCACCGGGCTGCCGAGGTTCGCCGGGCGCTCCTCCGCCCGCAACTGGCTGCTGTCCATCGCCCGCCGGGTGGTGGTCGACCGCTACCGGTCCGCCGCCGCCCGCCCGCGCATGGCCGACGTCGACGACTGGCAGGCGGTGGCGGAGCACCGGCAGCCCGGCGGACTGCCCGGCTTCGAAGACGGTCTGGCCCTGCGCGAGTTGCTCGACGCACTCGACGGTGCGCGCCGCGAGGCGTTCGTGCTCACCCAACTCGTCGGCATGCCCTACGCCGATGCCGCGGCGGTCGTCGGCTGCCCGATCGGCACCGTGCGCTCCCGGGTGGCCCGGGCCCGCGCCGACCTCACCGGCTGGCTGAGGTCCGCCGACAACGCGGCCCGGGTTCCTCGTGCCGCCGCGGTGTAGCCGATTCCCGGTCGCTGATTCCCGGTAGCCGATTCCTGGGCGCTGACTTCTGGTCAGCGGGGCGGGAGGGGGATCTCGTAGTGCACGGTGCCGAAGCCCGCTCCGTGTTCGCCGGTGGTCCTGGCGTCGAAGACCTCCTTGGCGATGCTGTTCCAGAAGCCCCGGGCGCCCGGGATGTCGACGTTGGTGTGGAGGTAGACGCAGTCGTAGCCCCCGGTGGCGGCGGCGAACTCGCAGGCCATCGTGACCATCGCGCGGGCCAGCCCGTGCCGCCGGTGCTCGGGGCGGACGTAGACGCGGACGAGTTGTGCGGTGGAGCCGGAGGGGTAGCGCTCGGCGAGCCATCGAGGGTGTGGCGGGTGCGCCGGGCCGTGTGACAGCAACCCGGTGGTGGCCACCACCTCGTCGCCGGACAGGGCGACGATCAGCTGATGGCGCGGATCGTCCAGGTACCGGCCCTGGATGTCGATCACGTCGGGATGCCACGCAGGCACATATCCGTAGCCGAACTCGCGGTAGAAGGTGTCGAGCATGACGCTGCGTGCGCCGGCTGCGTCCCGGGGCTCGGCCGGGCGGATGGTGTACGGGCCGATGGTCTGATCGGTGACGGGGTGCGGGGCTTGCCCGTGGTGTCGCTCGTGCATGTCGTTCCAGGTGTGGGGTGGGGGAGGTGGGGGTGTCGCGGTCCGTCCGTCACGTTAATGGAAATGACATCCATTACCAAGTTGGGGTAAGGTGAGGTATCAGGATTCGCGGGATTCGAGACAAGGAGCGGGAGCCGTGCCGCTGGCGATGTTGCAGGTGCGAAAGACGGCCCATGCGTTCGTGGCCCTGATCTCACGGGCCGGGGAGTAGGGCGGAGAGGGGACGGGGTCGGATGGGTCGCGGCCCTCGGACGGGGTTGAGTTCACAGCGAGTTAACCCGCTGCCTACACCGGCCCCCTTAAACTTCTGAACGGACATGGGCCGAGTAAGGCCGTCAGCACGCACACCGTCCGACCCGTTGTACAGCCCGACTCTCTGTGAGGAGCCGAGTAGTGACACGAGCCAGAACGGTCCAGGTTCTCCTGGGAATGCTGGCCGCTGCCCTGCTGGTCCTCCAGCTGTTCGCCCATGGGGCCCGCGGAACGGAGGCCCATGTGGCCGCGCCCGCCGGCACCGGTGGCCAGGCCGTGTCCTTCGACCACCCTCCAGTGCCGGAAGAGGCGTCCGGACACCACTGGACCACCCGTAGCCGTCAGGAACCCGAGGGCGTGCCCACGCCTTCGGCGGTCCCCGACGCGCCGTCACCGCTCGCCGTCCCCGTCGTCGCCGCTCCGGACGCTTCCGGTGCCGTGCGCCACGGCGACACCGAAGCATCGGGTGACAGATCCCGCGCCGCGCTCCAGGTCTTCCGCTGCTGAGCGGAAGGTAGCGCGAGCCACGGTCCGCGAGCGCGTCGCGCCGGTCCCGCAGTCACCTTCCGTACACGCTTTCCGTACGCGGTTCAGACGCGGGATCAGGTGCCCGTCCGTGCCCGTCCGAGCGGAAACCCCGCCGGGCGGCCATGCCTGGGGATTCCCCGATTCCCGGCGCTCGCCGGTGCTTTCCGCCGGGCGCGCGCTCGCTCCCTGCACCGTCACCTCTTTCACGATCCGCGTCACACCGACGCGGTCTCCCGTCACACCGACGCGCCCCAAGGGCGCTCAGGAGGCACCTCTTCATGAAGCACCTCATCGACCATGCCCGCTCCTTCCCTCAACTCGCCGCACGGCGACCGGAGGAGTGGAGCCGCCTCGCCGAAGGGCAGTCGCCGCACGCCCTGTTCATCACCTGCTCGGACTCCCGGGTCATTCCGTCCCTGATCACCGGAGCGCGCCCCGGGGAGCTCTTCGAGCTGCGCACGGCGGGCAACATCGTTCCTCGGCACGGCGGGTCGCGGCCCGCAGGCGAGGCGGCCACCATCGAATACGCGGTGGAGGTTCTCGGCGTCGCCGACATCATCGTGTGCGGCCACTCGCACTGCGGCGCCGTGGGCGCGATGCTGCGCGGCGAGGACCTGACGGCGGTGCCCGCGGTCCGCGACTGGCTCGGACACGCGACACCGCTGCCGGACGGTACGGACTCCACCGCCCCCGACATCGCCGAGGCGGTGCAGTCCCACGTCCTGGACCAGCTCGACCGCCTGCGCGGCTACCCGTGCGTGGCGGCCCGGCTGGCCGACGGACGGTTGGGCCTGCACGGCTGGTTCTACGAGATCCACACCGGTTCCGTGCTGGCCCACCAGCCGCACGCCGACGCCTTCCGCGCGCTGTGAGCGCGCCCGACCGGCAGCGGACCGGCCTGTTCGGCCTCCGCGGGAAGTCCGGTTCCCTCGATCTGCGGCGCGACTTCGCCGCCTCGCTCGTGGTCTTCCTCGTCGCGCTGCCGCTGTGCGTCGGGGTGGCCGTCGCCTCCGGGGTGCCGGCCGAACTCGGTCTGATCACCGGCATCGTCGGCGGACTCCTCACCGGCCTGCTGCCGGGCAGCAGTCTCCAGGTCTCCGGCCCGGCCGCCGGACTGACGGTGCTGGTCTACGAAGCGGTGCGGGAGTACGGCGTGGCCGCGCTCGGCGTGCTGGTGCTCGCCGCGGGCCTGCTCCAGCTGCTCATGGGCGCGCTGCGGCTCGGCCGCTGGTTCCGGGCCATCTCCGTGGCCGTCGTCGAGGGCATGCTCGCCGGGATCGGGCTGGTCCTGATCGCCGGTCAGCTGTACGCCATGGCTGACACCAAGGCCCCGTCCAGCGGTATCGACAAGATCGCTGGGCTGCCCGGAATGCTCGTCGACACCGTGGGTTCCGGCACCGCGCTGACGGCCTTCGGGCTGGGCGCGGGCACGATCGCCGTCCTCGTGCTGTGGAAGAAGCTGCCGAAGGCCGTGCAGGTCGTGCCCGCGCCGCTGGCCGCGGTGGCGCTGGCCACCGCCGCCTCGGTCGTGCTCAAGCTGCCCGTGGCGAAGGTCGAGGTGCAGGGCCTCCTGGAGTCGATCCAGCCGCCGGGCCTGAGCGACCTCGACCGGCTCGCCGGTGTGGGCGTCGTCGGCACCGTGCTGGCGTTCACGCTGATCGCGTCGGCGGAGTCGCTGTTCAGCGCGGCCGCGGTGGACCGGCTGCACGACGGGCCGCGGACCGACTACGACAAGGAACTGATGGCGCAGGGCGCCGGCAACACCGTCTGCGGACTGCTCGGCGCGCTGCCGATGACCGCGGTGATCGTCCGCAGTGCCGCCAATGTGCAGGCCGGGGCGCGGACCAAGGCGTCGCGGGTGATGCACGGGGTGTGGCTGCTGCTCTTCGCCGCGCTGCTGCCCGCCGCACTCGGCGTCATCCCGCTCGCGGCGCTCGCGGGCGTCCTGGTGCACTCCGGCTGCAAGCTCGTCCCCGTAAGGCAGTGGGGGAAGCTGTGGCGTGAACACCGGGGCGAGGCGCTGATCCTGGCCGTCACCGCGGTGGCGATCGTCGCGGTGAGCATGTTCGAGGGCGTGCTCATCGGCCTGGCCCTGGCCGTGGTCAAGACGGCGTGGGAGACCTCGCATGTACGCGTCGACGTGATCGACAAGGGGGCCGGTCCGATCCAGGCACACCTGACCGGCAACGCCACGTTCCTGCGGCTGCCGAAGCTCCTCGACACCCTCGAAGCCCTGCCGCAGAACCGGCCGATCGAACTGCACCTGGCCGGTCTGCGCCACCTCGACCACGCGTGCCGGATGTCCCTGGAGAACTGGGCCGCCCGCCACAGCGCCGAGGGCGTCGAACCGGTCCGGATGGCCTCCGTCACCTGAGGACGGGCGGGGCTCCCTTCGGGGGACTCCCCGGGTACGGGCCGGGGCCCGCCGCCGACACCACGGCGGCGGGCCCGTCACCGTGACCGCACTGCAGCAACTGCCCTCCTGTGGGCGCGAGTTATCCGAGCGGCGACGCAGCCCGCCCCGTGCGGTGGGCGACGGCCGGGCCCTCCCGCCCGATCCGCTCCCGGCCGTACACGACGCGCAGGCCGACCACGGCGGTCGCCGCGAACGCCAGCACACCGCAGCCGATCGCGACACCCGCCGACAGCGCGGTCTGCCGGTCCAGACCCAGGTACCGCTCGAACGGCAGCGCCACGGACGCCGAGAACACCGGCGCCAGGCACAGGGCCGTCAGGTGCAGCCGCCACTCCTCGCGCGCCCAGCTCCTGCCGTCGCGGCCCGCGCGCCCGAGGGCGATGAGCATCACGGCGTAGGTCGCGGCGTACGGGACCAGGTAGGCGAGCAGCAGCCGCCGTCCCCCGGTGCCCCACCCCAGGTAGGACGTGGCGATCCACACCAGGGCGGCCGCGCCGGCCAGATGCGCGGCGGCGAGCACGGGCCGCGGCACCCATGTCCCGGTCACCCCGGGAGCCGCCTTGCGCCTGTCCATGGCGCGGGAGGCGATCAGCGCACCGAACGCGACCACGGAACCGAGGTGCATGATCGCGATCCGGTTGATGGCCGTCATGGAGAGGCCGGGCCAGATCCACGGGAGCGCACCCCACTCAAGACGCAGCAGCGGCGCGGTCATGAGGAAGCCGTAGCACAGCAGCATCCACCGCTGGTGCAGGTCGGGGAGGCGCCGGACGGCGGCGAGGATGCCGAACGTCACGCTCAGCACGGTGCCGACCAGGATGGTGGTGAGGTCGATCCAGAACGCCGCCCCGCTGAACGCGTCGTCCGGTGCGGTCCGCGCCAGATAGGCCGCCGCGCCCGCCATGGAGACATACACCGTCAGCGCGAACACCACGCCCACGGCGCGGTGCAGCCGTATGCGCCGCCGCACCGCCGAGAGCAGCTGGACCGGCCCGAGCAGCATCAGCGCACCGCCCAGCACCGAGTGGACGATCATCGCCGCCAGGCTGTGCCCGTAGGGCCCGATCCGGGTGGCGAGGGCGTCGGCGACGTACCGCGGGGACACCGCGCGGGACAGGATCCACTCCCCGAACGCCGGTGCGCCGCGGTGCGCGTACGGCCACAACCCGGTCATCGCGATGGGCGCGTAGCCGACGCAGACGCCCACCACCGCGATCGTGGCCACGCGGCGCCAGGGCACCTTCCGGAGACGGTTCACGGTGACTCCCTCGATCGCGGCACCGGGCCTCGATAGTCCTGTCTGGACTATCGAGACGGTAGGGGTGCTCCGTCGCCGTGGTCAACGGTCACCGCGGCGGCATCATGCGCCGCGTCGCTTCACCCACTGCCAGAAATCGACCATCATCCGCTCATACCGGATCCCGAACTCCAGCGCCTCGCGCTGCCCCCGGGTCAGCGCGTCGCCCACGGTCTCCGCGAGTTCCTCGTAGTTGGCGAGCGTGTGGTGATGCTCGGTCAGCTGCACCGGGGCGAGCGCCTCCGGCCGGGCCCCGAACCACAGCTTCAGGATGCCGCGTTCGCGCGCCTCCACCGGTACGAAGGCCGGATCGGCGAGCCACTCCTCCAGCGCCGCCTTGCCCGCCGCGGTCAGCTTCATCAGCCGCCGGTTGCGCCCGCCCGCCTGCCGGACCTCCGACAGCAGGCCCGCCTCCACGAGGCGGTCGCACTGCGCGTAGACCTGTGCGTGCGGCATCGACCAGAACGGCGCCACCGTGCGGGCGGCCTCGCCCTTGACGTCGTACGGACTGGCCTCACCCAGTTTGTCGATGATGCCGAGGACGAGGAACGAGGGTGTGGTCAACCGGGCGTCAGGCATGGCGTGACGGTATCGCGAGGGCCGGCCGGTCGTAGTGGTGCCGTCGATGTGCCGTAGCACCCGCGTGGTGAGGGGGCGGAGTGCTTCGGTCGGCGGTCGGCGCGGCGACCGAAGCGCACCTCAGGAGGGTTCGGGCAGGAGGAGCCCGGTGAGCACCCGGTGCATCGTCCGCTCGAACCGCACCTGCGCATCCTCCGCCGGGTCCGTTCCGGAGCGCTCGGCCAGGGCGGCCGCGAGATGCGGATGGTCTCCTTGGGCGGCCGCCTCGCCCAGGTAGGCGGCCTGTGCCGCCTGGCGGTCGGTGTTCCCGCGGCTGCCCTGGAGTTCGGCCCGGGCGAACTGGGTGACCAAGGCGTTCATCAGGGCGACGACTTCCAGCTTGGCCGGGCCGGGCAGTCGGACGGAGGCCATGGCCCGCAGGGCGTACTCCAGGAAGTCCAGGCTCCTGGGCCCCAGCCGCAGCGGCTCCGCCGGGACGTCCGGCAGCCAGGGGTGCCGTAGGTGGACGGCCTTGGTCCGGGCGGCCAGGGCGACCAGATCCGCCACGGGGTCGCCACGGAGCGGGACGTCGAGGTCGATCTCCTCCGCCACCGCGTCCGTCATCAGGTCGAGCAGGTCCTCGCGGCCGGCGATATAGCGGTAGAGGGATGCCTGTCCGGTGCCCAGCTCCTTGGCCACCTGGCGCATCGACACCGCCGACAGGCCGCCCCGGTCGGCCAGTTCGACGGCGACGGCGGCCAGCTCCGCGCGGCTGTGCACGGCCGCGGGGCCGCGGCTCCCGCGCTCGGGCCGCGCCCAGACCGTCAGCTGTTCCTCGGCCATTCCTCCACCCGCCTCCTGCGTTCCCATGGCACATCCCTTACTCTAAAACTGCGAACATAGATCGCAGTTATGGAGGTGCTCATGTCCCCCACCCCGGAAAACCTGTGGAGCCCGGTCCGCTGGGCGGAGAACGGCGCGGTGCGGCTGGCCTTCGACTCGCTGACCGAAGGGGCCGACGGTGAGCCGCTCCTGCTGGCCACGGGGCTGGGCGCCAACCGGCTATGGATCCCGGACGGGTTGTGCCGGATGCTGGCCGCGCAGGGCTTCGCCGTGGCCCGGTACGACCAGCGCGACGGCGGGGAGTCGACCCATCTGCCGCCCACCCCCACCGGCAACCCCATCACCGCGCTCTTCGCCAAGCGGGGAGAGGCGTACACGGCCGAGGACATGGCGGATGACGCCGTTGCCGTCCTGGACGCCCTGGGATGGCGATCCGCACACCTGATGGGCGTCTCCCTCGGCGGAGCCGTCGCCCAGCGCGTGGCACTACGGCACCCCGGTCGCGTCCGGACCCTCGTCTCCATGGCGGCCGTCCCCGGAGACGCCTCGGGACTGCGGACCATGCGGTACGTCCGGCTGGGGACCCTGGCGAAGTTCGCCCGCCTGCGGTTTCCCGATACGCCCGAGGGGGCCCTGGCGGCCGGTGTCGAGGTCTCCCGCCTCCTCGCCTCGCCCCACCGGCCCTTCGACGAGCCGGCCGCCCGAGAGGCCGTCGCACGCAACATCGACCGCGGCATACACGACCCGCAGGCGCAGAGCCGCCAGATCGGCGCCCAGTGGCACGGCCCGTCGATCACCGCCGTCACCCATCCCACGCTCGTCCTCCACGGGGCGGACGACCCCCTGATCAAGCCCGGCGCGGCGAAGGTGATCGCCTCCCGGATCCCCGGCTCGCGCCTGGTCCTCCTGCCCCGAGTCGGCCATGAACTCCCCGCATGCGCATGGGGCGACGTCGCCACCGAACTCCGCGCGCTGGCTGACACCCATCGCCCCCTGCCTCGACCGTCCGTCGACTGAAGCGCCCAGCGGGAGGGGGGCTCCGCCGCGGCATGCGCAGTCCGCGCGCGCGACGTCCGGCGACCGCGTCCGACCGGCCGTGGCAGGTTGCTGACGCCGCCTGCGCAGGCACATACCCGCAGTGGAGGGGCTGCACGATGATGAGTCGGGTGAAGAGAACCACTGAGCCTGAAGCCGTCGTGGCGCGCCTTTGGCGGGAACACCTGCGCGCGCCGTTCCCCGCCGCGCACTCCGCGGCTCGGAGAGCCGAGCAACCACCTCAGGCGCCGTTTCACTTGGCGGGCTGCGGGCCGGCGTCCGACACGAGCCGAGCCAGCCGACGCAGCCTGGGACTGCGGGCCCGCCTCACCGTCCGGGCGCGCCCGCGCGCAGGCCGTCCATGACGAGGTCCAGCAGGCGGTCCGCGCGGGAGTGCCAGTCGCCGTGCGGGTCGATCTGCCAGAGGCCGGCGATGGCCAGGAGGAAGTCGTCGGGGGTGAGCCCCGGGCGGATGGTGCCGGCCTCCTCGTTCGCCTTCAGCAGGGCGGCGACGGCCGCGGTGACCGTGCCGTGTCCCAGGCCGGCCATGGCGCCTTGTGCGGTGGTGGCCTTGCGCATGGCGTCGCGCAGACCGGCCTTGGTCATGGCGTACTGGGCGAGGCGGTCCATCCACTCCCGCAGCGCCTGGTCGGGTGCGCGGGTCTCAAGGAGCTGGCAGGCGGTGTCGGAGACCTGCCGGACCTCGTGGCGGTAGACCTCCAGGACGAGCGACTCGCGGTTGGGGAAGTTGCGGTAGAACGTCCCCTGTCCGACGCCCGCCTTCTTCGCGATCGCGCTCAGCGGGGCGTCGGCGGAGTGCGTCAACTCCTCCAGCGCGACTTCCAGGATGCGCTCTCGATTGCGCTGTGCGTCCGAGCGCAGCGGTGCTTCTTTCGCCGGGGTGGCCTTCCCCGGCGTGCTCTCTGCGTGCTGCACTCGTCCCCCTTTCGGGAATCACCGACGGTCGACTCTTGCTAACCGGACAGGTGTCCGATAGATTCGACGGTAACCGGACAACTGTCCGCTAGGTTCACCATAGCTTATGTCGCTTCGCACAGAGACCCCTGTGCAGAGCCGTGCCACGACCTTTCGAACCGCTCACGGGGACAGCTCGACTTCCCGGCCCCTCACGCAGGCCCCAGCGACCGCGCCCCGATGCCCGCCGCGCCTTATATACGCGAAAGAAGGCTGATCATGGCCCTATCGGCGTCCAGCGCCATCACCCTGAACGTCAACGGCGAAAAGCACACGCTGCCCGTCGACCACCGCACCACCCTCCTTGACGCGCTGCGTGAGCGACTCGATCTGACCGGGACCAAGAAGGGCTGCGACCAAGGCCAGTGCGGCGCTTGCACGGTGCTGATCGACGGGCGCCGGGCCGTCTCCTGCCTGCAGCTCGCGGTCGCCGCCGAGGGGCGTGAGATCACCACCATCGAGGGCGTGGCGGACGGCGAGCGGCTGCATCCGGTGCAGCAGGCGTTCCTCGACCTCGACGGCTATCAGTGCGGCTACTGCACGCCGGGGCAGATCTGTTCGGCCCTGGCGGTCATCGAGGAGCACGCGGCCGGCTGGCCCAGTGCCGTCACCGAGGACATACGGCCCGAAGCGGGGGCGCCGCCGCTGACCGCCGACGAGATCCGGGAGCGGATGAGCGGCAACCTGTGCCGCTGCGGCGCGTATGTATCGATAGTGCAGGCGGTCGCGCGGGCGGCGGAGGCGAACGTGGACGTGGACACGGAGGCGGGGGTATGAGGGAGTTCGGCTATCAGCGTGCGTTCGACGTGCCGGGTGCGGTCGCCCTGCTCGGCGCCGAACCGGACGCGCGCTTCCTCGGCGGCGGCACCAACCTCGTCGACCTGATGAAGGCCGGCGTGGAGCGGCCCGCACTCCTCATCGACGTGCGCGAACTTCCCCTGGACCGGATCGAGGTCACGCCGGACGGCGGTCTGCACATCGGCGCGACGGTCACCAACAGCGATCTGGCCGCCCACCCCGAAGTGCGGCGCCGCTACCCGGCGTTGGCGCAGGCCGTGCTGGCCGGGGCCTCGGGACAGCTGCGGAACATGGCCACGGTCGGTGGGAACCTCCTCCAGCGCACCCGCTGCGGCTACTACGCCGACCTGGCCAAACCGTGCAACAAGCGCGTCCCCGGAAGCGGTTGCCCCGCCATCGAGGGCGAGCACCGCAACTCCGCGATCCTCGGTGCCTCCGATCAGTGCGTGGCCGTTCATCCGTCGGACATGGGGGTGGCGCTCGCCGCCTTCGACGCCGTCGTGGCCTATGAAACGGCCGACGGGCCGGGCGAGTTGCCGTTCGCGGAGTTCTATCCGCCCGTGGGGGACAGTCCGCATCTGGAGACCGCGCTGCCGGCCGGGGCGTTGATCACCGGCGTCACCCTGCCGCCGGCCCCGGTCGCCGCACACTCCCGCTATCGAAAGGTGCGCGAGCGCGCGTCCTACGCGTTCGCCATCGGCTCGGTCGCCGCAGCCCTGGACGTCCGGGACGGTGTGGTGCGCGAAGTGCGCCTCGCCTTCGGGGCGGTGGCGTCCCGGCCGTGGCGGGCCCGGGAGGCCGAGCGCGTGCTGACCGGAGGCCCGGCGGACGCCGCCGCGTTCGCCGCCGCCGCGGACGCCGAGCTGGCCGCCGCCGCAGCACTTCCCCACAACGGATACAAGGTGACGCTGATGCGCAACCTCGTCGTCGCCGAGCTGACCGCACTGACCGAGCCCGCCGAGGAGGCCGCGCGATGACCACGACGACACAGGCCACGTCCGCGCAGGGCGCCGTCGGCGCCGCGCACACCCGCGTGGAGGGCCGCGACAAGGTCACCGGCGCGGCCCGCTACGCCGGCGAGATCCCCTTCGCCGACCTCGCCCACGGCTGGCTGGTGTTGTCCACCGTCGCCCGCGGCCGCATCCGTTCGGTCGAGTCGGCCCCCGTTCTCGCGATGCCCGGCGTCCTGGCCGTCCTGCACCACGGGAACGCGCCGCGCGTCGACGGCGACTACCTGGGCATGCTGGGCCGTCCCGACCCGATCGTCGAGGTCTTCCAGCACGACCGGGTGCCGTTCATGGGCTGGCCGGTGGCGCTGGTCGTCGCCGAGACGTCCGAGCAGGCTCGGGAGGCGGCCGAGACGCTGGTCGTCCACTACGACGCGGAGTCGCACGACGTGGCGTTCTCCGCCGGACGTCCCGGCACCTACACGCCGGACGCCGCGGGCATGCAAACGGAGAAAGGCGACCTGGAGGCCGAACTCGCCGCGTCCACCCACGTCGTGGACGCGGAGTACACCACGCCCGAAGAGCACCACAGCGCGATGGAACCGCACGCGGCGACCGCGCGCTGGGACAGCGGCCGTCTCGAAGTCTTCGACTCCAACCAGGGCAGCACCTGGGTCGCGGACGAGCTGGCGAAGCTGTTCTCCCTCGACCCGGCCTCGGTCCGGGTGCGGTCCGAACACGTCGGCGGGGCCTTCGGGGCCAAGGGCATACGCGTGCACCAGATCCTCGCCGCGATGGCGGCGACGGTCCTGGACCGCCCCGTCAGAGTCATCATGACGCGCCGTCAGACGTTCTCGCTGGTCGGCTACCGCAGCCCCACCGCGCAGCGCGTCAGGCTCGGCGCCGACAGCGATGGACGGCTGCGCGCCTTCGACCACCAGGGGCAGAGCCTGACCTCGACCGTCCATGAATTCGTCGAGCAGAGCGCTGGGTTCGGACGTCCGCTGTACGACGCCGACGCGCACCACACCGTCAACCGCGTCGTACCTCTCGACGTGCCGACGCCGACCTTTATGCGCGCGCCCGGTGAGGCTCCGGGCTCGTTCGCGCTGGAGTCCGCGCTCGACGAACTCGCCGAGAAGTGCGGCATGGACCCGATCGCGCTGCGGGCCCGCAACGAACCGGACGTGGGGCCCGTCTCCGGCCTCCCGTTCAGCAGCCGCAATCTCCTGTCCTGCTTCCAGGAAGGTGCCCGCAGGTTCGGCTGGGCGGACCGGGATCCGCGTCCCGGACTGCGCCGTGAAGGGCGCTGGCTGCTCGGGACCGGCACCGCCACGGCCACCTTCCCCGTGCTCGTCGGCCCGTCCACGGCGGCCGTGACGGCGGAGGTCGACGGCACCTTCACCGTACGGATCACCGCGGCGGACGTCGGGACCGGAGCGCGGACCGCGCTGACCCTGATTGCCGCGGACGCCCTTAAGGTGGCACCGGAGCGCGTCCAGGTACGCATTGCGGACAGTGACTTCGGCCCGGCGATGCTTGCGGGCGGCTCGATGGGCACCCGCTCCTGGGGCTGGGCGGTCACAGCCGCGGTGCGCGAACTGCGGGATCAACTGGCCCTCGGCATCGACATTCCGGAGCAGGGCATCACGGCACGGGCCGACACTACCGAGGCCCTCGGCGCACTCACGCAGAAGGAACGGCACTCCTTCGGAGCGCAGTTCGCCGAGGTCGCCGTGGACGTCGCCAGCGGCGAGGTCCGCGTCCGGCGGATGCTCGGCATCTTCGCCGCGGGCCGGATCATCAACCCGCTGACCGCACGCAATCAGTTCATCGGCGGTATGACCTGGGGCATCTCGATGGCGTTGCACGAGGAGGCCGTCAGGGACCCGGCATCGGGCGGTCATGTGGGCGCCGACCTCGCCGGATACCACATCGCCTCGAACGCCGATGTCCCGCTCATCGAGGCGGACTGGGTCGACGACCCCGATCCGGAGGACCCGGTCGGGATCAAGGGCATCGGCGAGATCGGCATCGTCGGCGCCGCCGCGGCGATCGCCAACGCGGTCTGGCACGCGACCGGTGTACGCCACCGGCACCTGCCCATCCGCCCCGACCGCGTTCTGCAGGCGGGAGCGCCCGACGGGACCCGACATGCTTGATATCGCCGAGGAGTTGAACCGCTGGGCGGAGGAGGGCCGGTCCTTCGCCGTCGCCTCCGTCGTGGCGGTGAGCGGCAGTGCGCCGCGCGGCCCCGGCGCCGCCCTGGCCGTCGACGCCGAGGGCACGGCCATCGGGTCGGTCTCCGGCGGCTGCGTCGAGGCGGCGGTCTACGACCTGTGCGTCCAGGCGCTGAAGGACGGCGAGACCGTGCGCGAGCGGTTCGGCTACAGCGATGAGGACGCCTTCGCGGTGGGGCTGACCTGCGGCGGGGTCGTCGAGGTCCTGGTCACGCCGATGGGCGCCGGCGCGCCGGTCAGAAAGGTGTGCGAGGCGGCGCTGTCGGCCGCCGCCCGCGGGGAGACCGCGGCGCTGGTCCGGGTGGCCCGGGGGCCGGAGCGGCTCCTGGGCCGGGCGCTGCTGGTGCGCCCCGACGGCTCGTTCGAGGGCGGCCTGGGCGGCCTGGGCGGCCTTGGGGAACTCGACCGGGCGGCGGCCGGCGAGGCCCGTGCCCTGCTCGACGCCGGCCGCACCGGCACGGTCGCCCTCTCGGAGAGCGGCTCGCGCTGCGACCCCGCCGACCTCTCGCTGTTCGTCGAGTCGAGCGTGCCACCGCCCCGCATGATCGTCTTCGGTGCCGTCGACGTCGCCGCGGCGCTGGTGCGTACGGGCAAGTTCCTCGGCTATCACGTGACCGTGTGCGACGCCCGTCCGGTCTTCGCCACCCGCACCCGCTTCCCCGAAGCCGACGACCTCGTGGTCGACTGGCCGCATCGCTACCTCCAGCGCACCGCGACCGACGCCCGTACGGTCCTGTGCGTACTGACCCACGACGCCAAGTTCGACGTTCCCCTGCTGACGGCGGCGCTGCGGCTGCCGGTCGCGTTCGTCGGCGCGATGGGCTCCCGCCGCACCCATGAGGACCGCAACCGGCGGCTGCGCGAAGCAGGTCTCACCGTCCGGGAGTTGGCCCGGCTGCGGTCCCCGATAGGTCTCGACCTCGGAGCCCGTACACCCGAGGAGACCGCGCTGTCCATCGCGGCGGAGATCGTCGCGGCCCGGCGGGGCGGCACGGGCGCTCCGCTGACCGGTTCGGGGACTCCGATCCACCATGACGCGGACGCGGACATGGACATCAACGCGGACCCGGATGACGAGGCGGACGGGCGGGGGGCCGGTAGGGCCGGGAGACATGCGGCGGCATGAGGCGGCTCGGGGCACTGACGAACGCCGGGGCGCCGATCCGGGCACCGGCGGCGAGCCCGTCAGCTGTGGCCCGGAGCCCCGGCCGTTCTGCCGTGCGCGTGGTGCCAGGCCGCGACACCCCGGCAGAGCCCGTGCGACAGCATCACCAGCACGAGCGTCAGCGCGCAGCACAGCACCCAGCGCGGGATGCGGGCTCCCCACCGTGTGACGGTCGCCAGTGCCACCGTCGCCGCGAGCGCACCGAGCGCACCGAGCGCGGCGTTGGCAGCCTGGGCGAGCCCGGCGTGTGCGAACTGCGCCTGTATGGACTCGGGAGCGGGCTGACCGGGCATGCCGACAGGTGCCCCACAACGGGCACCGCACTTACGGGCAGTGCCCGGCCCACACCCCCGCTCCCGCCCACACCCCCGCTTCCGCCCCGCCCTGGCTCACAGCAGGTCTTCGAGGGTGATGGGCAGTTTGCGGAAGCGGCGTCCGGTGGCGTGGTGGATGGCGTTGGCGATGGCTGCGGCGGCGCCCACCTGGCCGACCTCACCGACGCCCTTCACGCCGAGCGGGTTGACGATCTCGTCGGTCACATCGACGAGTTCGACCTCCACCGACGGTGCGTCGGCATGGACCGGAACGAGGTAGTCGCCCAGGCTGGAGGCGACCCAGCGGCCGCGGCGCGCATCCATGTAGTTGGCCTCCAGGAGCGCCTGGCCCAGCCCCCAGAGCATCCCGCCCATGAGCTGGCTGCGGGCCGTCTTGGGGTTGAGGACCCGGCCGGGCGCGAAGGCGCCGACCATCCGACGGACCCGGGCGATCCCCAGGCCGGGGTCCACGGCGACCTCGGCGAACTGGGCGCCGAACGTCATCATCCCGTAGCGGGTGCTCTCGGCCGACGGGGACCAGGAGCCGCCCGCCTCGACGTCGGGGAGGAAGTTGCGGTGCAGCAGATCGCCGTAGCTCTCGCCGGTCCCGGGATCCGCATCCAGCGTCATCCGGCCGTCCCGTACGACGACGGCGCCGGGGTCCGCACCGTGCAGGGGCGACTGGGTGTCCGCGACGGCCAGCGCGATGAGCTGGTCGCGCAGGCGGGTCGCCGCGGTGTGCACGGCCGCGCTGATCATGCCCGCTCCCGACGAGCCGACCGCGGCGGCGATGGTGGGCAGGGTGGTGTCACCGCCCTCGAAGCGGCAGCGCTCGACGGGCAGGCCGAGGGCGTCGGCGGCCACCTGCGTCATCACGGTGGCGACCCCGGTGCCGAAGTCGGGCGTCGCGGCCTGCACCACGGCGGTGCCGTCGGAGTACAGGCGGGCTCGGGCGCGCTGCGGGTTGTTCGGACCGTAGACGGGATATCCGGCGGCTGCCATGCCGTAGCCGATGAGCCATCTGCCGTCGCGGTGGGACCGGGGTTCGGGGTTGCGCCGATGCCAGCCGAAGCGCTCGGCCCCGCGTGCGTAGCACTCCCTGAGCCCGCAGCTGGACCAGGGGTTGCCGGTGGTGGGGTCGGTGTCGCTGTAGTTGCGCAGGCGCAGTTCCACCGGATCGATGCCCAGCCGGTGGGCGAGGTCGTCCATCGTGCTCTCCAGCGCGAACATGCCGGAGGCTTCACCAGGGGCCCGCATGAAGGTCGGCGTCATGGTGTTGGCGCGGATCAGCCGGTAGACGCCCTCGTAGTTCGGGCAGGCGTAGATCTGGCCGGCGACGCCGAGGGAGGGCTCGGCCCAGTCGTCGAAGTGCGAGGTGGGCGAGAGCTTGTGGTGGCGCAGCGCGGTGAGCCGGCCCTCCTTGTCGGCGCCCAGCGTGATGCGCTGCTCCTGTTCCTCCCGGTGGCCGACCGAGGTGAACATCTGCTCCCGGTTGAGGGCGAGTTTGACGGGGCGTCCGACCTGGCGGGCGGCGAGCGCGGCCAGCGCCGGGTGCGCCCAGATCATCGCCTTGCAGCCGAAGCTGCCGCCGACGTAGTGCGAGACGACGCGCACCTTCGAGGGGGTCAGACCGAGCAGCGCCGCGACGGTGAGCTGGGTGGCCGTCACCCCCTGGGTCGCGTCGTAGAGGGTCAGTCGGTCGCCGTCCCAGGCCGCGGTGGTGGCCGAGGGCTCGATGGGGTTGTGGTTGTTCGCGGCGTAGCTGTAGGTGGCGTCGATGCGCACCTCGGCCCGCGCCAGCCCGCTCTCCACATCGCCGCGCTCGCTGCGGCCCGGGATGAAGCCGGCGAAGATCGCCTCGGGCTCGTACGCCTCGTCGCGCCCCTGGTCGAGGGTGGTGACCGACGGCGTCTCCTCGTAGGAGACCCGGATCAGCGCACCCGCGTGCTGGGCCCGTTCGAGGGTGTCGGCGACGACCACGGCGACCGGCTGCCCCGTGTAGTGGACCACGTCGTCCTGGAGCGGGAAGAAGGTCTGCCCCGGAGCGGGCATCCCGGCGAGCGAGGGAAGCAGCGGGGGCCGGCCGGCGGCCTTCGGCAGGTTCTCGTGGGTGAGGACGCTGAGCACCCCTTCGGCCTGCAGCGCCTCGGAGGCGTCGATCGCGGTGACCCGGCCGCTGGGTACGCGTGCGCCGACCAGGACGGCGTACGCCATGCCGACCAGGAGCACGTCCGCGGAGTAGTGCGCGCCGCCGGTGACCTTGTGGCGGCCGTCGACGCGGTCGGTGGGCTGTCCGATCGCCAGGGTCGGTGTGCTCATGACGCGCGCTCCGGTTGGGTGAGGGTCTCCAGGACCCGGACGAGGGTCCGCTGGGCCAGCTCGGCCTTGAAGGCGTTGAGCGGCACGGTGCGGGCGCCGGCGAGCTCCTCGCTAGCGGCCCGTGCGAAGGTCTCGGTGCGGGCGGGGGCGCCGCGCAGCACCTCCTCCGCGCGGCGGGCCCGCCAGGGCTTGGTGGCCACACCGCCCAGCGCCAGCCGCACCTCGCCGATCACACCGTTCTCCACGGTCACCGTGGCGGCGACGGAGGCCAGCGCGAACTCGTACGACTCGCGGTCGCGGACCTTGGTGTACAGCGAGGTGCGGGCCGCGGGCAGGCCGGGCACCTCGATGCCCACCACCAGCTCACCGTGCTCCAGCGGGTGCTCCAGGTGCGGGGTGTCGCCGGGCGGCAGGAAGAAGTCGTCGATCGGGTAGACCCGCCGGCCGCGCGGGCCCTCCGTGTGGATGCGGGCGTCCAGAGCCACCAGCGGTACGGCGACGTCCGACGGGTGGGTGGCGATGCAGTGGTCGCTGACGCCGAGCACGGCGTGCCCGCGGTTGAAGCCGTCCAGGGCGCTGCAGCCACTGCCCGGATCGCGCTTGTTGCAGGGGGACGTCGCGTCGCGGAAGTAGCCGCAGCGCACCCGCTGCATCATGTTGCCGCCCATGCTGGCCATGTGGCGCAGCTGCGCGGAGGCGCCGAGTTCCAGCGCCTGCGCCACCATCGGGAAGCGCTCCCGTACGGCGGGCGCCGCGGCCACCTCACTCATACGGGCCAGCGCGCCGATGTACAGACCGCCGTCCGGCCGGTCCTCGATCTGGGTGAGCGGCAGATCGTTGATGTCCACCAGCCGGCGCGGCAGCAGCACGTTCTGCCGCAGCAGATCGACCTCGGTGGTGCCGCCGGCCAGGAAGTCGCTGGTGGGGTCCGCGGCGACGGCGGCCACCGCATCGGCGACGGCGGTGGCGCGGGAGTAGCTGATGGGCCGCACAGAGGTCTCCTCAGGTCTGGTCGCGGACCGCGCGGATAGCGGCCTGGATGTGCGGATAGGCGGCGCAGCGGCAGATGTTGCCGCTCATCCACTCGCGGATCTCGGCGTCGTCCGAGGCATGGCCCTCCTTGAGCAGCGCGACCGCCGACATGATCTGGCCGGGGGTGCAGTAGCCGCACTGGAAGGCGTCCTGCTCGACGAAGGCGCGCTGCATGGCGTGCAGCTCGTCCCCCTCGGCCAGCCCCTCGATGGTCGAGACCGCACGGCCCTCGCAGGCGATCGCCAGGGTGAGGCAGGCCAGTACCCGACGGCCGTCGACCCATACCGTGCAGGCGCCACAGGTGCCCTGGTCGCAGCCCTTTTTCGCACCGGTCAGGTCCAGGCGTTCACGCAGTGCGTCCAGGAGGCTGACCCTGGGTTCGACCTCGCAGGTCCGGTCCTCGCCGTTGACGTGCAGGGTGATCTTCACCGGGTCGGGGCCGCGTTCCGGGAGCACGGCGGCCGCGGGCGCCCTGGACGGGCTGTGGGGAGCGGACACGGGCAGACCTCCTCAGGCTGGATTTTTCATCCTGTTTCATCCGCATCGCGGCCGCGACCCGACACCGGTGGCCTAGGGCCTGTCCGATGGGTCCTGGCCGGGCCCGCGGCGTCTGGCACGGCACCTCGCGGCGTTGCCGAATCATCCCGATAGCTCCGCTATCGA
>NZ_JBVHQM010000046.1:0-43528 GCF_055567415.1 Streptomyces sp. NPDC026575 | reverse complement strand
GGCGGTTGTTTGTCGGGTGCGGTGACAGCCCTACGGACTCCGTCCTACGGTCTGTCCCCTCCCGTGGGTGGGGGGAAGGCGGTCCGGTGGGGGCGGGCCTGATTCGTCGACCGCGCGCGCACGAAGGCTGACGTCCACCCCCACTGTTTTTCCCACCCACCCACGGGAGGGGGCGGGCCGGAGGGGTAGGGGTGTGGGACGTAAAGCGCAGCAGTCCCACACCCCTACCCCTCCGGACCGACACCGGCACCCGAACAGCCCCGCGCAGCGGCACCGCCCGCCGCAGGCGCCACGGCGAACAACCCTCACGGCGGGAAAGCCAAAAACGTGGGAGGCGGGCCAAGCGCAGCGGACCCGTAGACTCGTCTGCCGTGGATACGACGCTCCAAGACCCGCTCGTGGGCCAGCTGCTCGACGGCCGCTACCGCGTCCAGGCACGCATCGCCGCCGGCGGTATGGCCACGGTCTACCGGGCGGTGGACACCCGCCTCGACCGGGTGCTCGCGCTGAAGGTGATGCATCCGAGCCTCGCCGCGGACGGGGGGTTCGTGGACCGCTTCATCCGTGAGGCGAAGTCCGTCGCCCGGCTGTCGCACCCGAACGTGGTGGGCGTCTTCGACCAGGGCACCGACGGTACGTACGTCTATCTGGCCATGGAGTACGTCGCCGGGTGCACCCTGCGCGATGTGCTGCGCGAGCGCGGCGCCCTCCAGCCGCGGGCCGCGCTGGACATCCTGGAGCCGATCCTGGCCGCCCTGGGGGCCGCGCACCGCGCCGGGCTGGTGCACCGCGACATGAAGCCGGAGAACGTCCTGATCGGCGACGACGGCCGGGTCAAGGTCGCCGACTTCGGTCTGGTGCGGGCGGTGGACACCAACACCACCGCCTCGACGGGGTCGCTCCTGGGGACGGTGTCGTATCTGGCGCCCGAGCAGCTGGAGCACGGCACCGCGGACGCCCGGGTCGACGTCTACGCCTGCGGCGTGGTGCTCTACGAGATGCTGACCGGCGGCAAACCGCACACCGGCGGCTCGGTGGCGCAGGTGCTCTACCAGCATCTGCACGAGGACGTGCTGCCGCCGTCCGAGCTGGTTCCCGGGCTCGCGCCGGGGCTGGACGCGCTGGTCGCGCTGGCCACCGCCCGCGATCCGCAGGCGCGCGCGCAGGACGCGGTGGCGCTGCTGTCGCGGGCGCGCGAGACCCGGGCGGGGCTGACCGACGAGCAGCTGGACGTCGTTCCGCCGCAGGCCAAGGAGGTGCCCGAGGGCGGCGCCGGGGCGGGCGACGGCACGGAGCGTACGGACGTGCTGCCGCGGCCCGGTGGTGTGCAGCTGCCGCTGCCGGGGACGGACGAGGCCCGGCTGAACCGCACCAGCCGCCTGGAGGTGCCGCCGGCGGAGCAGACGACCCGGCTGCGGCCGGTGCCGCCGCCGGCGCCCCCGGCCGCGGCGCCTCCAGGCGGGCTGATGCAGCGGCGGCGGCTCGTCACCGTCATCGCGGCCGTGCTGCTGCTCCTCGGTGTCGGCACGGGTGTCTGGTACATCAACGCGGGTCAGTTCACCACCGTCCCCGCGGTGCTGGACATGCCGCAGGACAAGGCCGTCAAGACGCTGCGGGACGCGGGGCTGGGGGTCAAGGTCGTCCGCGGCTTCAGTTCCAACGTGGAGCGCGGCCATGTCATGAGGACGGACCCGGCGAACGGCAAGCAGATCCGCGGCACGGGCACGGTCACGATCACCGTCTCCCGCGGCCCGGAGATCGTCACCATCCCGGACCTGTCGGGGACCCCGGTCGCGGACGCCAAGCGCAAGCTGCGCGACCTCGGTCTGATCCCGAGCACCGTGACCCGTGACTTCAGCGGCGAGGTCGCCAAGGGGTCGGTGATCCGCACGGACCCGGCCGCGGGCACCAAGCGGCGGCCCGACACGGCGGTGGCGCTGACCGTCAGCCGGGGCGCCCGGATCCCTGTGCCCGGTGTGATCGGCAGTGACCGCGCGGAGGCCGAGGCCACGCTGCGCGCGGCGGGCCTGGAGGTGCGCATCGTCGAGGAACCGGTGTTCTCCCCTCAGGACAAGGGGACAGTCGCCCGGCAGACGCCGAGTGCGGGCGACCCGATCGGCACGGGCGAAAGGGTCACCCTCACGCTCTCCAAGGGCCCCGAGATGATCACCGTCCCGGACGTCACCGGCATGAGCGAGGCGGACGCCAAGAAGGAGCTGACCTCACACGGCTTCCGGGTCGAGGTGAAGAAGCCGTTCCTGTTCCCGCAGGACGAGGTCGACACCCAGTCCGTCGAGCCCGGTGAGAAGGCTCCGAAGGGCGGCACGATCACCATCAAGATGAAGGGTGCGCTGTAGCGGCGGGATCCGCGGCCGGGCGGCCTCGGGGCACCTGGCACCCTGGGAGGGTGAGCAGATCCCCCTCCCCCGAGGGCGCCGAGCAGCGCGCCCGTGCCCGTAATCCGGTCGGCGGCCATGTGCCGGTGGCCGGCGGCCTGGCGAAGACCGGCCTTCCGTACGCCCGTGAGATGGGCGACGAGGTCGTGCAGGTCTTCGTGGCCAATCCGCGCGGCTGGGCGACGCTGCCCGGCAGTCCCGAGCAGGACGAGGCGTTCCGCGCGGCCTGCGCGCTGGAGGGGATGCCGGTGTACGTGCATGCGCCGTATCTGATCAACTTCGGCTCGCACACCGAGGCGACGGTCGAGCGGTCCGTGGCGTCGCTGCGCCATTCGCTGCGGCGCGGCCGGGAGATCGGCGCGCTGGGGGTGGTCGTGCACACCGGCTCGGCGACCGGCGGGCGGCCCCGCGAGATGGCGATGGCGCAGGTCAGGGAGCGGATGCGGCCGTTGCTCGACGAGCTGACGCACCCCGACGACCCATGGCTGCTGCTGGAGCCGACGGCCGGGCAGGGCGCCTCGCTGTGCTCCCGGGCCGAGGACCTCGGGCCGTACTTCGACGCGCTGGACCGGCATCCGAAGCTGGGCGTCTGCCTCGACACCTGCCATGCCTTCGCGGCCGGGCACGACATGGCGGCACCGGGCGGGATGAAGGCGCTGCTGGACGAGCTGGTGGAGGTCACCGGCGAGGGCCGGCTGAAGCTGATCCACGCCAACGACTCCAAGGACGTGGCGGGCGCCCACAAGGACCGGCACGAGAACATCGGCGCCGGTCACATCGGCGCGGAGCCGTTCGCGGAGCTGTTCACCCATCCCTCGACCGCCGGTGTGCCGCTGGTCGTGGAGACCCCGGGCGGCAAGGAGGGCCACGCGGCCGATGTGGCCCGCCTCAAGGGGCTGCGGCCGTACTAGGCGGACGCACCAGGAACGTACGAGAGGTGCCGGGGGCGCCGGGCGTCAGAGCTCGGGTCCGTCCCCGGGCTCTTCCTGGTACGAGTAGCGCTGCTCGCGCCACGGGTCGCCCAGGTTGTGGTAGCCGCGCTCCTCCCAGAAGCCGCGGCGGTCGGCCCGCATGTATTCGATGCCGCGGACCCACTTGGGGCCTTTCCAGGCGTAGAGATGCGGCACGATCAGGCGGACCGGGAAACCGTGCTCGGCGGTGAGGAGTTCACCGGAGCGGTGGGTGGCGAAGATGCACTTCTCCGCGGCGAAATCCTCCAGCCGCAGATTCGAGCTGAAGCCGTACTCGGCCCACACCATCACATGGGTGACATCCGGCGCGGGCGGCGCGAGGTCCAGGACGGTCTTCGTGAGCACGCCGCCCCATTCGGCTCCCAGCATGCTGAATTTCGTCACACAGTGCATATCGGCCACGACCGTGGCATAGGGCAGCGCCGTGAATTCCTCGTGCGACCAGCAGTGCTTGGCACCGTCCGCGGTGGCGCCGAAGGCCCGGAACTCCCAGCGTTCGGGGCGGAACTTCGGGACCGGCCCGTAGTGCGTCACCGGCCAGCCCCTCTGCAGCCGCTGCCCGGGAGGCAGCTGAGCATGCTCCTCTTCGCGGCTTTCCGGCTGACCCATGTCCTCCATGTTGTCAGACCGGAAGGGGTGCCGATGACCAGGGAGGGAGGGATTCGGGCAACTCGTACTAAGCGTGAACTTACTGGACGCTCTCTGCGCGCGGTGCGAGGATGCGCGGCACCTGCCCAGTTCCCGCGCGGAAGGAGCCCGCAGCCATGCAGGGCGACCCCGAGGTCATCGAATTCCTCAACGAGCAGCTGACCGCCGAGCTGACCGCGATCAACCAGTACTTCCTGCACGCCAAGATGCAGGAGAACTTCGGCTGGACGAAGCTCGCGAAGTACACCCGCTCCGAGTCCTTCGACGAGATGAAGCACGCGGAGGTGCTGACCGACCGGATTCTGTTCCTCGACGGTCTGCCGAATTACCAGCGGCTGTTCCACGTCCGGGTCGGCCAGTCGGTCACCGAGATGTTCCAGGCCGACCGGCAGATCGAGGTCGAGGCGATCGACCGGCTCAAGCGCGGTATCGAGGTGATGCGCAACAAGGGCGACATCACCTCGGCGAACATCTTCGAGGACATCCTCGCGGACGAGGAGCACCACATCGACTATCTCGACACGCAGCTGGAGCTGGTCGAGAAGCTCGGAGAGGCGCTCTACATCGCCCAGGTGATCGAGCAGCCGAGCTGAGCGGGCGGCGCGACGGCGGGAGCCGGCCGGCCCTGGGGACTACGCGGCCTCCGAGAGCGCCACGGGCACCACTGCGCCCACCCCCGCGCCCCGCTGCGGCCCGGGCGTGCGGTCCTCGGGGGCCAGCGGGTCGGAGGCACCGCTGTCGATGAGCTCCCGGCGCGGGCAGTCGCCCCTGCCGAGCAGGGCCTGGATGCGCCGTACGCAGCTGCCGCAGTCGGTGCCGGCCTTGCAGGCGGAGGCGATCTGGCGGGGCGTGCAGGCACCGGTGTCCGCGTGCTCGCGAACCTGCTGCTCGGTGATCCCGAAGCAGGAGCAGACGTACACGCGGGTTCACCTCCGTAGGACTCTCAGGGGAAGGCTCATCGACCAGATCAGCTGATCTTGAGTGAGGTTACCCTTACCTTACCCGGCCCCCTGAGGCTTCACAACGGCCCCCCGGGCCCGAACAACGCAGTGGGGGGCGGAGCACAGGATCCGCGCCCCACTTCCGTGCATTTCACCGCTTACTGGTCGCGGTACATCTCCGCCACCAGGAACGCCAGGTCCAGCGACTGGCTGCGGTTGAGCCGCGGGTCGCAGGCGGTCTCGTAGCGCTGGTGCAGATCGTCGACGAAGATCTCGTCGCCGCCGCCCACGCACTCGGTGACATCGTCACCGGTCAGCTCGACGTGGATGCCGCCCGGGTGCGTGCCGAGGCTCTTGTGGACCTCGAAGAAGCCCTTGACCTCGTCCAGCACGTCGTCGAAGCGCCGGGTCTTGTGACCGGAGGCCGCCTCGAAGGTGTTGCCGTGCATCGGGTCGCAGATCCAGGCGACCTTCGCGCCGGAGGCGGTGACCTTGTCCACCAGCTCGGGGAGCTTGTCGCGGACCTTGTCCGCGCCCATGCGGGTGATGAAGGTCAGCCGGCCCGGCTCACGCTCGGGGTCGATGCGCTCGATGAGCGTCAGCGCCTCCTGCGGCGTGGTCGTCGGGCCGAGCTTGACGCCGATCGGGTTGCGGATGCGCGAGGCGAACTCGATGTGCGCCCCGTCCAGCTGGCGGGTGCGCTCGCCGATCCAGACCATGTGGCCGGAGACGTCGTAGAGGCTGCCGGTGCGCGAGTCGACGCGGGTCAGCGCCGACTCGTAGTCGAGGACCAGCGCCTCGTGCGAGGAGAAGAACTCCACCGTCTTGAACTCCTCCGGGTCCACCCCGCAGGCGTTCATGAAGTTCAGCGCACGGTCGATCTCGCGGGCCAGCGCCTCGTAGCGCTGCCCGGAGGGCGAGGACTTCACGAAGTCCTGGTTCCAGGCGTGCACCTGGCGCAGGTCGGCGTAGCCGCCGGTGGTGAAGGCCCGGACGAGGTTGAGGGTCGCCGCGGAGGCGTTGTACATCCGCTTCAGCCGCTGCGGGTCCGGGATCCGGGCCGCCTCGGTGAACTCGAAGCCGTTGACGGAGTCGCCGCGGTAGGTCGGCAGCGTCACCCCGTCGCGGGTCTCGGTGGGCTTGGAGCGCGGCTTGCTGTACTGGCCGGCGATCCGGCCGACCTTGACCACCGGGACGGACCCGGCGTAGGTGAGGACGGCGCCCATCTGCAGCAGCGTCTTGAGCTTGTTGCGGATGTGCTCGGCGGATACGGCGTCGAAGGCCTCCGCGCAGTCGCCGCCCTGAAGCAGGAACGCCTCACCACGGGCGACCGCTCCCAGGCGCTCGCGCAGCTGGTCGCACTCGCCCGCGAAGACGAGCGGCGGATAGGACTCAAGCTCCGCGATCACATCGCGCAGAGCCTCTTGGTCCGGCCAGTCAGGCTGCTGCGCCGCGGGCAGGTCTCGCCAGGTGTTGCCACCGGCGTGGGTTTCAGCGTTCACGGTCACATGCCCCACATTACGGGGTCCCGGAGAGCTGTCCGTCCGCCATCCGGACTTTGAGACGCACCGCACTCGGACGGTCCGGTAGGGTGCCCCCCGTGTACACGCGACCGTTCATGAACCAGGACTGGTGGTGGACCGCTCCTACGGCGGCCCACTGATTCGCGCGCACATCCCAGACTTCGCGAAGGCCGCCCGAGGGCGGCCTTCGGCGTTTCCGGCGGCTGTTCCCTCTTCCGGCTCTCCCCGGCCCTTTCCGGAAGGAACCCGCCATGCACCGCGAGCCCCACCCCGCCCGCACCGACGCCGCAGCGCTCGTCCGGCGGCTGCTGGACCCCGCCTGCCCGCCGTTCGCCCTGCTGCGCCGCCGGTCGCCCGGCCGGGAGGCGGCGGACCGCATCGAGGTGCTGATCGGCGAGGTGACCGAGGTCGCCCGACTGGCCGACATCCCACTGGCTGAGACGGCGTCCCGGGAACCGGTCATCGACGCGCTGGCGCTGATCCCGTTCCGGCAGATCCGCGAGCGCGGCTTCCGGGCCCACGACGACGGCACCCCGCTGGCGGTGCTGCGCCCCCGGGAGAGCCATGAGCTGCCCCTGGAGGAGGTGCTGGCGGCGCTCCCGGCGCACGACGTACGGGTGACGGACGGGGCGTTCGACGTGGCCGACGACGCCTACGCCGAGATCGTCGAGCGGGTGGTGCGGGACGAGATCGGCACCGGCGAGGGAGCGAACTTCGTCATCCGCCGGACCTTCGAGGGCTCGATCGCGGACTTCTCGGCCGCCGACGCGCTGGCGCTGTTCCGGCGGCTGCTGGCCGGCGAGCGCGGCGCGTACTGGACCTATGTCGTGCACCGCCCCGGGGTGCGCACCCTGGTCGGCGCCAGCCCCGAGGTGCATGTGCGGATGAGCGGGGGCACGGTCGTGATGAACCCGATCAGCGGCACCTACCGCTACCCCGCCGGCGGCCCCACCCCCGAGAGCCTGCTGGCGTTCCTCGGCGACCGCAAGGAGGTCGAGGAGCTGTCGATGGTGGTGGACGAGGAGCTGAAGATGATGTGCACCGTCGGCGACCGGGGCGGGGTGGTGATCGGACCCCGCCTCAAGGAGATGGCCCACCTGGCGCACACCGAGTACGAGCTGCGCGGCCGCTCCACCCTCGATGTGCGCGAGGTGCTCAAGGAGACGATGTTCGCGGCGACGGTCACCGGGTCGCCGGTGCAGAACGCCTGCCGGGTCATCGAGCGGCACGAACCGGTGGGACCGGACGGGCGCGGCCGCGGCTACTACGCGGGCGCGCTGGCGCTGCTGGGCCGGGACGCCGGGGGCGCGCAGACCCTGGACTCGCCGATCCTGATCCGTACCGCGGACATCGCCGCCGACGGTCGGCTGCGGGTGCCGGTCGGCGCCACACTGGTGCGCGCCTCCGACCCGTACAGCGAGGTCGCCGAGACCCACGCCAAGGCGGCGGGCGTGCTCACCGCGCTGGGGGTCCGCGCGGCACCGGCCGGCCCGGCCGCCGGTGGCCCGGCACCGCGGCTGGCCGACGATCCGCGGGTGCGGGCCGCGCTGGACGCCCGCCGCGCCGACCTCGCCCCCTTCTGGCTGCGGATGCAGACCACCGCGCCGACCGCCGAGCTGAGCGGGCACGCCCTGGTCGTCGACGCCGAGGACACCTTCACCGCGATGCTCGCGCATCTGCTGCGCACCTCGGGGCTGACCGTGACGGTGCGCCGCTTCGACGAGCCGGGGCTGCGCGCGGCCGCCCTCGCGCACCGGGGCCCGATCGTGCTGGGCCCGGGCCCGGGCGACCCTGGCGACGCCACCGACCCCAAGATGCGCTTCCTGCGGTCGCTGACCGCCGAGCTGGTCGCCGGCCACCGGCAGGGGCTGCTGGGCGTCTGCCTGGGGCATGAACTGCTCGCCGCGGAGCTGGGTTTGGAGATCGTCCGCAAGGAGGTGCCCTACCAGGGCGCACAGGAGCGGATCGACTTCTTCGGGCGCCAGGAGACGGTCGGCTTCTACAACACCTTCACGGCCCGCTGCGACGACCGCACGGAGGACGAACTGGCCATGCACCGCGTCGAGTTGAGCCGGGACGCCAAGACCGGCGAGGTGCATGCGCTGCGCGGGCCGGGCTTCGCGGGGGTGCAGTTCCACCCCGAGTCGGTGCTGACGCTGGACGGCGCCGCGGTCACCGCGCAGCTGCTGGCAGCTGTCCTCGTGTGACCAGCATGTTCTCGTTGGTGCGGCCGGTCAGGTAGTCCTCGACGTTGGCCACGGTGGCCTCGATGATCTGACCGACCGCCTCCTCGGTGAAGTACGCCTGGTGCGCGGTGACCAGGACGTTCCCGAAGGTCATCAGGCGGGCGAGGGTGTCGTCGTCGATGACGTCCAGGGACTTGTCGAAGGAGAAGAGCCCGGCCTCCTCCTCGTAGACGTCCAGGCCGACGCCGGTGAGCCGGCCGGTCTTGAGCGTGTCGACGAGGGCTGCGGTGTCGACGAGCCCGCCGCGGCTGGAGTTGATCAGGATCGCGTCGTCCTTCATCGCGGCCAGCGCGGCGGCGTCGACGAAGTGCCGGGTGGCCGGCACCAGCGGGAGGTGCAGCGTGATCAGATCGGCCTCGGCGAACAGCCGCTCCGGTGCGACGTACTTCATGCCCAGCCCGACGCAGCGCGGATTCTCGGCGATGTCCCAGCCCAGCAGGTTCATCCCGAAGCCGTGGGCGATCCGGGTGAACGCCTCGCCGATCCTGCCGGTGCCGAGCACGCCCGCGGTGCGGCCGCGCAGATCGCGGCCCATCAGGCCGTCCAGCCGGAAGTCGAAGTTGCGGGTGCGGTGGCCGGCCCGGATCAGCCGCCGGTTGACGGCCAGCGCGAGGGCCCAGGCGAATTCCGCGACCGAGTACGGCGAGTACGCGGCGACCCGGCCGACGCTCATCCCGAGGTCGGCCGCGGCCTCCAGGTCGATGTTGTTGAAGCCCGTGGAGCGCTGGGCGATCATCTTCGTCCCGCCGGCCGCGAGGGTCTGCAGGACGTCGGCGCTCAGATCGGCGTCGACGTGGGTGCTGACGATCTCGTAGCCGTGCGCGATGGGGGCGGTGTCGCGGTTGAGGAAGACGTCCAGGCTGCGGATCTGGTGGTGGCCGGCGAAGGCCCGCTCCAGGAACGGACGCTCATCCGCCTGCACGCCGAAGGCGACGATCTCCACGAGCTCTCCCGGTTCTCCCGCCGGTCTTGTGCCACCGCCGGTGAGCGGCCCGGCCGGGGAGCGAGGGCCGCACAGCGATGCATATGCCGCGTAAGCGAATATACGGCTCCTCGCCCGGCGGTGCCCCCGGAGAGCGGACGGGGGCACCGCCAGGCGGCGGACCGGGACGGCCGGGACCGGCCGGGGTCGGCCGGCCTCAGCCGAAGAACACGCCCACCTCGGCATAGAGCGCCGGATCGACCGTCTTGAGCTTCGCGGTCGCCTCCGCGATCGGCACCCGGACGATGTCCGTGCCGCGCAGCGCGACCATCTTCCCGAAGTCGCCGTCGCGCACCGCGTCGATGGCGTGCAGCCCGAAGCGGGTGGCCAGCCAGCGGTCGAAGGCGCTGGGGGTGCCGCCGCGCTGGGTGTGGCCGAGCACCGTCGTACGGGCCTCCTTGCCCGTACGCGCCTCGATCTCCTTGGCCAGCCACTCCCCCACGCCCGACAGCCGGACATGCCCGAAGGAGTCGGTGGAGTCGTCCTTGAGCACCATCTGGCCGTCCTTGGGCATGGCGCCCTCGGCGACCACCACGATCGGGGCGTAGCGCACCTTGAAACGGGACTCGATCCACCGGCAGACCTGCTCGATGTCGAAGCGCTGCTCGGGGATGAGGATGACGTTCGCCCCGCCGGCCAGGCCGGAGTGCAGCGCGATCCAGCCGGCGTGCCGGCCCATCACCTCGACGACCAGGACGCGCATATGGGATTCGGCGGTGGTGTGCAACCGGTCGATGGCCTCGGTGGCGACGCCGACGGCGGTGTCGAAGCCGAAGGTGTAGTCCGTCGCCGACAGGTCGTTGTCGATGGTCTTGGGGACGCCGACGCAGGGGATGGCGTGTTCGTCGGAGAGCCGCGCCGCGACGCCGAGGGTGTCCTCGCCGCCGATCGCGATCAGCGCCTCGATCTCCTGCTTGGCGAGGTTGTCCTTGATCCGGCGGACGCCCTCGTCCTGCTTGAAGGGGTTGGTCCGCGAGGAGCCGAGGATCGTGCCTCCCCGGGGCAGAATGCCGCGTACCGCCGGGATGTCCAGCGTCAGCGTGTCCCCTTCGAGCGGCCCGCGCCAGCCGTCCCGGAAGCCGACGAAGTCATATCCGTACTCCTGGGTGCCCTTGCGGACGATGCCCCTGATCACCGCGTTCAGACCCGGGCAGTCGCCGCCACCGGTCAGTACTCCGACCCGCATCGCTGCCATCACCTTCATCCCGTTTCAGTGGCCGCGCACGGCCATGGCCGATCCGACGCCGGTCACGCTAATGGTGATCTGGGTCACTTCGGGATGGGACAAACGGTGATTCCGGTGATTTATTGGGGAGTTGACACGAGGTGTTCACCCGTACGAGCGGAACGGCTTGGGGACACGGCCCGACCTGCGACCGGACATCCGCGCTCCGCTCGCTCACGCCTCGTCGAGGCCCCGCTCTATCGCATAGCGCACCAGCTCCACGCGGTTGTGCAACTGGAGCTTGCCGAGGGTGTTCTGGACGTGGTTCTGCACCGTGCGGTGCGAGATCACCAGCCGCTCGGCGATCTGCTTGTAGGACAGGCCCTTGGCCACCAGGCGCAGCACCTCGGTCTCGCGCTCCGTCAACTGCGGTGCGCCCGGCTCGTCCGGCGTCGCCGGGGCGGGCTCCGTCGCCAGCCTGCGGTACTCGCCGAGCACCAGGCCCGCCAGGCCCGGGGTGAACACCGCGTCGCCGGCGGCCGTGCGCCGCACCGCGTCCAGCAGCTCCTCCGTGCTCGCCGACTTCAGCAGATACCCGGTCGCGCCGGACTTGACCGCCTCCAGCACATCGGCGTGCTCACCGCTGGCGGACAGCACCAGGACCCGCAGCGCCGGATTGGCGCCGACCAGCTCCTTGCACACCCGCACGCCGGGCAGCCCCGGCAGATTGAGGTCCAGGACCAGCACCTCGGGCGAGGCGGCCTGCGCCCGGCGCACCGCCTGGAGGCCGTCGCCGGCCGTCGCCACCACGTCGAAGCCGGCCTCCGACAGATCCCGCGCGACCGCATCGCGCCACATCGGGTGGTCGTCGACCACCATGACCCTCAGGGCCGTCTGCTCGCTCACGCCGTCGCCTTCCCCCGTTTTCCGCCCTCGGGCGCCGCGCCCTTGGGGACCGTCAACTCCACTTCCGCACCCTGGCCGGGGACCGAGACCCACTCCGCGCTGCCGCCCAGGTCCCGCAGCCGGCCGCGGATCGACAGGGCCACGCCCAGCCGGCCCTCGCGCTCGGCGTCGGCGAGCCGGCCCTCGGGGATGCCGGGGCCGTCGTCGCGGACCGTCACGATCACCGCGTGCGGTTCGTCCTCCACCAGGATCCATGCGTGGGCGGCGGCCCCCGCATGCACCCGTACATTGTCCAACGCGGCACTGACAGCGGCCGCGAGCTCCGCCGCCGCGGCGGCCGGCAGGACGACCGGGGCGCCCGGTTCGGAGAACGTGACGTCGGCGCCGGCGTACGGCGCCAGCAGCGCCCGGACGTCGCAGGGCTCGCCCGCGGCCGCCGACGGCGCGCCCCCGGACGCCGCCGCCCGGCCCGCCGCGCCCTCGTCGTACGGCACGGACCGCGCCTCGCCGTCCCCGTCGGCCTCGTGGGGCACCGGCCGCGCGGTGCCCGGCCGCGCCGGCGGCACCAGCCCGCCGGCGACCAGGGTCCGCAGCGCGACCTCCTGCTCGCCCGCCATCCGGCCCAGCTCGGCCGCCTCCCCGCCGATCGCGGCACCGCGCCGCTGCACCATCGCCAGCACCTGCAGCACGCTGTCGTGGATGTCGCGGGCCAGCCGCTCCCGTTCCCGGGTCGCCGCCTCGATCTGCAGCGCGCGGGCCAGCGTGCGCTCACTGGCGCGCGCCACCTCGACGACATAGCCGATGGCGACGCTGGCCACCCACACCAGCACCACGTTGTGGATGGTGTCGCGGGCCAGCTCCTGACGCACGGCCAGATTGGCGAGGGCCACCGCGCTGGAGGCCACCGCCGCCCAGCGCCAGCCGCCCTTGATCGCGAAGCCCAGGACCGCGCCCGCCGCCCAGATCGACGGCAGCGTCGGCGCACCGTCCATGATCCGGGCCCGGCTGTCGACCAGCAGGGTGAGCAGGATCCCGCCGACCGCGAAACCGAGGTCGGCGATCAGGAAGTGCCGGGTGCAGCGCTCGGGGGAGGTGGTGCGCCGCCAGGTCAGCGCCATCCAGACGGTGAGCGCGCCCATATAGGCGACGGCGACCAGCGGATGCTCGTACTTGCGGTACGAGAGCGCGACCAGACACAGGGTGTAGACAAGGGTGAGGACGCGGTAGCCGGTGAGCGCGCGCCACAGCGGGAGCTCGACGGACATCCGCACCACCTTGGGGTGCTTGCCGTGGCGCCTGGCGGTCATCCCGCCGTCCACCGTCCGTATGCCCGCATCCGTCACTGCCGGCCCCCCACCCCTCGCCGGACGCACCCGCGCCCGGCCTCGGCACTGCCCGTTACTTCGGCCTATTCGGCGGCGGCCTTCTTGGCCTGCTCCGCCTCGGCCTTCTTCTTCGCCTCCGCGGCCTTGGCCGCCTCCGCGATCTGCCGCTTGGCGGCGGTCGCGTAGATGTCGACGTACTCCTGGCCCGAGAGCTTCATGATCTCGTACATGACCTCGTCGGTGACCGACCGCAGGATGAAGCGGTCGCCCTCCATGCCCTGATAGCGGGTGAAGTCCAGCGGCTTGCCGATACGGATGCCCGGCCGGATCATCTTCGGCACGACCTTGCCCGGAGGCTGCACCTTCTCGGTGTCGATCATCGCCACGGGGATGACCGGCGCGCCGGTGGCCAGCGCCACACGGGCCAGGCCGCCGGGCTTGCCGCGGTAGAGCCGGCCGTCCGGGGAGCGGGTGCCCTCCGGGTAGATGCCGAACAGCTCACCGCGCTCCAGCACCTCGATGCCGCTCTTGATGGCCGCCTCGCCCGCGCCCCGGCCTCCCGAGCGGTCGACCGGCAGCTGGCCCACGCCCTTGAAGAACGCCGCGGTCAGCTTGCCCTTCACACCCGGGGAGGTGAAGTACTCGGACTTCGCGATGAAGGTGACCTTGCGGTCGAGCACCGCGGGCAGGAAGAAGGAGTCCGAGAAGGACAGGTGGTTGCTCGCGAGGATCGCCGGACCCTCGGCGGGAATGTTCTCGATGCCTTCCACCCAGGGCCTGAAGGCAAGCTTCAGCGACCCGCCGATGGAAAACTTCATTGCGCCGTAGATCAACCGACTGCCTCCTGTGTGTGACGCAAAGACCTTAACCTGCCCCGGTGACACGCTGGCCCCGACGGGGCTGCGAAGGTGCGCGACGGCAGGTGCACGCCCGCGTACGGGGCCCTCACCCGGCCGTGAGCGCCGTCGGACCTACCCGCTCGCGGTCACTTTGCGTACCCTGAGGTAACTCGCCAGGCCCTCTCATCGATCGGAGTCCCCCGGTGCCGTTCCTTCCCGGAGCCGAGCCGTTCCGCCGTGACGGCGGAGAGGTCGGCGTCCTTGTGTGCCACGGTTTCACCGGCTCCCCCCAGTCTGTCCGCCCCTGGGCCGAATATCTGGCCGACCAGGGGCTGACCGTCGCCCTGCCGCTGCTGCCCGGTCACGGCACCCGGTGGCAGGACCTGCAGATCACGACCTGGCAGGACTGGTACGCCGAGGTCGACCGCGAGCTGCGCGCGCTGAGCGAGCGCTGCGCCAAGGTCTTCGTCTGCGGCCTGTCGATGGGCGGCGCGCTGGCGCTGCGGCTGGCCGCCAAGCACGGCCCGGCGATCAGCGGGGTCGCCGTGGTCAACCCCGGCAACAAGGTGCACGACGCGGCCGCGCCGCTGCTGCCGGTGCTGCGCCATCTCGTACCGACGACCAAGGGCATCGCGAGCGACATCGCCAAGCCCGGCGTCGAGGAGGTCGGCTACGACCGCGTGCCGCTGCACGCGGCGCACTCGCTGCGCCTGTTCTTCCAGCAGGTGGACTCCGAACTCCCCAGTGTCACCCAGCCGTTGCTGGTGATGACCAGCCCGCAGGACCATGTCGTCCGCCCGATGGACTCCGAGCGGATCCTCGCCCGGGTCTCGTCCAGGGACGTCCGCCAGACCCTGCTGGAGCGCAGCTACCACGTCGCCACGCTCGACCACGACGCGGAGCAGATCTTCGAGGAGACCTTCGCCTTCATCTCCCGGCTCGCCCCCGAGGTGCGGGCGGACGCGACGGACGCGGCGGACGCCGCCCAGGAGGGGACGGCGGCCCGTGGCGGAGCGTAGCCCCCGCGACCCCCGGGATCCGCTGGACGAAGAGGCCGCCTGGGCCGAGATCGTGGCGGGCTACGGCGAGGAGCCGTCGTTCCCGGCCGCAGACGACAAGACCACCAAGACCGACGGCAACGACGGCAACGACGGCAACGACGACAGCGTCGGCAGCGGTCAGCCCCCGACGCACAGCCCCACCGGAGACGCCGAGGACAAGGGCGCCGGCCCGAGTCCCGGCAGCTTCGTCGTCTACGCCCCGGGCGTCGGCCCGCGCGACTGGTCCGCCGCCGCACCGTCCGACGACGACTTCGACGAGACCGACGAGGGCCACTTCACCCCGCCCGAGCCGCCTCCGCTGCCGCAGGCCGACACCACCACCAAGTTCGCCTGGCTCGCCGTGCTCGGCGGGCCGCTGCTCCTGGTCGCCATGGTCATCTTCCAGCAGCCCGTGACCTGGTGGATCACGGTCCTGGGCATCGGCGGCTTCCTGGGCGGCTTCGCCACGCTCGTCGCGCGGATGAAGAACGACGACGAGGACGACGACCATCTGCCGGGCGGCGGCGCGGTGGTGTGAACCGGATGGCGTGAACCGGATGGCGTGAACCGGGCGGTACGCACCGCGTGGTGTGCACCGGGCCCCTGGGGAAGGGCGAAGGACCCCTGGGGGAAGGGCGAACAGATCCCGTAGGGGACGCGCGGCCCCCCTGCGGGGCCACAACGGGGTGCGGCGGGGAGGTATTCCCGCGCAGGCGCGAGGTGTTCCCACCTGGAGTCGGGAGGCGTCCTCCCAGGGAGCCCCCTAGCCGCGAGGCATCCGCTGGTCCCCGGTCCCCCGATCATCCGGTCCCCCGGGTCCCTACGCCTCCGCCTTTGCCGGTACCCGCAAGGCCGCGAGTACGGGCAGATGGTCGGACGCGGCCAGCAGGTCCGCGTCCCGGAGACCGGGCAGGTCGCGGGGTACTCCGCAGCCGAGCACCTCGACACCGTCGGTCGTGAACACGGCGTCGATGCGCTGCCGCGGCTCCCGGGGTGTGGAGGTGAACTCCCCGCCCCACGGCTTGGCCGCCCAGCCGTCGGTGAGCGTGCCCGCCACCCGCCGGAAGCTCCGGCCCTCCGGCCGTTCGTTGAGATCGCCCCCGGCGACCGCGTACGGCGCTCCGAGCCCCGCCACCCGCTCCAGCAGCAGCCCGGCCTGCTCGTACCGCTCGCGGTCGGCGAGGCTGAGATGGCAGCTGAGGACGCCGAGCCGGGCGGGCCCGATGCGGACCACGGCGGTGGCGAAGCCGCGCTGGTGCAGCCCGGGGGTGCGGGGCAGCAGGACGTCCTCCGTGCGCTCCACATGGGCGCGGAGGGTGGACAGGATCATCGGGCCCGCGGCCGTGCCGCCGCCGGTGACGTGGACCAGCCCCGCCGAGCGGGCCAGCCGCTCGGCGGCCTTGCGCCAGCGGAAGAACCGCGGCGCCTCCTGGATCAGCACGAGATCGGGGGCGCAGGCCCGGATGACCCTGGCCAGCGCCGCCCGGTCGTCGCGCATCGAGCGGATGTTGTAGCTGAGCACGCGGACCAGCGCGGCGCCCTTCTCGGTGCCGGACGCGGGGAGTCCGAAGTGCTCAGCCACCATCCGCGTCAGCCCTGGCGCGCCAGGTCGGCCGCGCCGACCAGTCCGGCCTTGCCGCCGAGCTGCGCGGCGAGCACCTGGGCGTGCGGCCGGTACTGGTTGCCGACCAGCCAACGGCGGAAGGACTTGCGGATCGGGTCGAGGACCAGCTCGCCCTCGTCCGAGACGCCGCCGCCGACGATGAAGGCCGACGGGTCGAAGAGCGAGGCGAGGTCGGCCAGGCCCGCGCCGGCCCAGCGGGCCAGTTCGCGGAAGGAGTCGATGGCGACCTTGTCGCCCTGGCGGGCGGCGGTGCTGATGTGCTTGCCCTGGATGCCCTCGGGGGTGCCGTCGCCGAGCGAGAGCAGCACCGTGGCGTTCTCGGGGGTGGCGAAGGCGCGCTGGCGGGCGTAGCGCAACAGGGCGCGGCCGGAGGCGTACTGCTCCCAGCAGCCCTGGCTGCCGCAGCCGCACAGCAGGCCGTCCGGCACGACCCGGATGTGGCCGAACTCGGCGGCGACGCCGAAGCGGCCGCGGCGCAGCTTGTTGCCGATGATGATGCCGCCGCCCAGGCCCGTGCCGAGCGTGATGCAGATGACGTCGCTGTGGCCCTGGCCCGCGCCGAACTTGTACTCGCCCCAGGCCGCGGCGTTGGCGTCGTTCTCGACGACGACGGGCAGGCCGACGCGCTGTTCGACCTTGTCCTTGAGCGGCTCGTGGCGCCAGTCGATGTTCGGTGCGAACAGGACCGTGGCCCGCTTCTCGTCGACGTAGCCGGCCGCGCCGATGCCGACGGCCTCGATGTGGTGGCCGGCACCGACCGTACGGACCGCCTCCGCGATCGCCTCGGTCAGCGCGTCGGTGGCCTGCGGGGTCGGCACCGTGCACGTCTCAAGGATCGAGCCCTCTTCGTCGACCACGCCGGCCGCGATCTTCGTGCCGCCGATGTCGACGCCGATGGTGAGTCCCATGTGTCCCTCAGTTTTTCGCTCGAACCCCGCCAGGACCCACCGTACCGGAGCCGGGATCAGTCGAGATCGATTCGCTCGGTGCCGGTGGGGCCGTCGTCGTCGCGCGGATCGTCGCCGCGGCGGCTCTCGGGCCGGTCGTCCGCGTCGTCGCGGGTCCAGCGGCGCTCGCTGCCCTCGACGGCGGAGCGGTAGGCAGCGAGCAGTTCGGAGCCGGCCGCGGCGAGGTGGTCGAAGATGTCGGGGTTGCGCTCGATGACCGGCTCGACGGCGGCCTTGGCCTGCTTGAAGAGCTGGCTGACGGCGCTCTGTGCGGCGATCCCGCCGAGCGCGCCGGGCAGCTGGATACCGGCGAGCTTGTCGGTCACCGCGTCGGCGAGCTTGCGCAGTTCCTCTGCGGCGCTGCCCGGCTGCGGACCGTAGGTGGCCCGGCGGCGGGCCTGCTCCGCCGCGAGGTCCTCGGCGCAGGCGGTCTCCCAGGCGTCGGCGTCGGGCTCGGCCTTGCGGTCGGCGGGGCGCTCGGTGGCATCGCTCATGATGAACTCCGTGGGCTGCTGCGGCGAAGCGGTACGGCGAAGGGGTGCGGGCGGGCCCGTCGAGGCGGGCACGCCGAAGCGGCGGCTCACCCTCGACGTTACCCGAACGGCGGTATCGCGGTGGGGCATGTCGCACGGGTGGGACCGGATGGTTCGCCGGGCCGCACCCCGCGCGTCAGTCGTTCTTGGGCCACAGGTCCGGGTCCGGGCTGAAGCGGATCTCCAGGACGCCGTCGCGCAGTCCGGCGCCCGAGACCGTGCAGCGGCGCAGCGCGGAGGGGAGCGTGCGGATCCGGCGGAAGCGGCCGACCGTCACCACGATCTCGTCGCCGCGGCGGACCAGGCCCAGTCCCCTGCGCTCGGCGCCGGGCAGCGGGACCCGCCAGACCAGGATGCCGTCGGTGGCCAGGCGGTCGTCGACGGCCCACGGGTCGGTGCGCTGCTCCGGCACGGGGTGCGTCGCGCCCAGCTCGCCGGTCGGCCCGTCGATCAGCTCGTAGAGCTCCTCGACGCCCTGGGGGTCGCGGCCCAGGTGCGGCACCTCGTGGACGGGCACGTCCGGGAACTCCTCGCGCAGCGCCTTCAGGGCGGTCTGCTGGCTGCCGGAGAGCGCGGCGAGGAAGGGGTCGGCGGAGCCGGTGGGCAGCAGCCGGTTGACGACCACGCCGTCGGTGCGCCGGCCGTGCAGCGCGAGTCCGGCGCGGATGGTGCGCAGGTTGGCCGCGGCGACCGGGCCGGCCTCGGTGACCAGGCGTACGGACGTGCCGGGGTCGTCGATCGCCCGCTGGACGGCGGCGAGTTCGCTCTCCCAGCGCTCGGCGGCCTCGTACAGCTTCTGGGCCGGCATCGGGACGCCGGCGAGCTGGGCGAGCACCGGGCGCAGCGCGCGGGCCGCCTGGCGCTCGGGGGGCAGCAGCCGGCGCAGATAGCGGCGTACCTGGTTCGGCAGGGCCAGCAGCCGGATCGTTTCGGCGGCCGAGGGCATGTCGACGACGACGGTGTCCCAGTCGTCCGAGGCGTGTTCGGTGCGCAGCGCGTGCAGCAGCGCGAAGTCCTCGGAGCCGGGGAGTTCGGTGAGTTCGTCCTCGTCGAGGGGGGCGGCGCCCAGGAGGTCGAGGGCGACGCCGGCGCGCTCCTGGAAGGCGAGGAACTCCTGGCGGAAGCGGTCCGCGGGGTCGATCCGGCGGGCGTGCAGGCCGGGCGCTATCAGGGTGGGGGCGTCGGCTCCGAGGGGCGTGCCCAGCACCGTTTCCGGCGCGCTGCTCTCCGTGGTGAGCAGCAGTGTCCGCGCGCCCCGCCGGGCGCCGGCCAGGGCGGTCGCGGCGGCGAGCGTGGTGCGGCCGGCGCCGCCGGGGCCGGTGACGAGGACGATGCGCACGCTCAGAGCTTCTTGGCCTCGTCGGCGGGCTCGGCCGGGTCGGCGTCGGGGCCGCTCTCGACGCGCTTCTTCAGCCCGGCCAGTGCGCGGTCGATGATGACCTTCTCGGCCTTGCGCTTGATCATGCCGAGCATCGGGATCTTGACGTCGACGGTGAGCTGGTAGGTCACCTCGGTGCTCGCGCCGTTGTTGAGCGAGGCGAGCCGGTAGGACCCGTCGAGGGCGCGCAGCATCTGGGACTTGACCAGCGACCAGCTGACCTCGTTGGTGCCGGTCCAGGTGTAGGCCAGGGTGTGGTCGTCCTTGATCGCTCCGGCGTCCAGCAGGAGGCGCACCCGCGCCGCCCGGCCCTGGTCGTCCTTGGCGAGCACCTCTGCCTCTTTGACCTCGCCGGTCCACTCCGGATAGCGGTCAAAGTCGGCGATCACTCCCATCACTTCGGCGGGTGCCGCCTCGATCGTGATGCTAGAGCTGGTGTGTTCGGCCATCGCCGTGACTCCTCCATGCCGATTCGTGTCGGTCCGCCGACGTTTCCCCAGGCTCTCAGGTCCGTTCGAGCAGGGGAGGCCCCATTTCGCGGTGTCCGCAATATGGTGTCTCTGCTGCTGAAGGCTACCGCGCGGGCGATGGGCGGTGGACGCGGCCGGGCTCACCACTCCAGGACGTAGGGCGTTCCGGTCGCGTTGAAGTGGCCGACATTGATGCATTCGGTGCCCCCGATACGGGCCCGGCGGGCGAGCGGCTGGTGTACGTGGCCGAAGAGGGAGTACCGCGGCCGGGTGGTGCGGATGGCGTGCAGCAGGGCCGCGCTGCCGCGCTCGAAGCGGCGGGCGACGGTGTCGTAGCACAGCTCGGGGACGTCCGGCGGGATGTGGGTGCACAGTACGTCCACCTCGCCGACCGCCTCGATCTTGGCGGCGTACTCCTCGTCGCTGATCTCGTAGGGCGTCCGCATGGGGGTGGTCAGCCCGCCGCCGACGAAGCCGAAGACCCGGCCGCCGATCTCCACCCGCTGCCCGTCCAGGACGGTGGTGCCGGGTCCGGCGTATTCGGGCCACAGGCGCGGCATGTCGACGTTGCCGTAGGTGGCGTACGTGGGGGTCGGGAAGGCCGCGAAGAGTTCGGCGTACTGCCGGCGGACCGCGCTCTCGATGACGGCCTCACGGCCGGCGCCCGCCCGATCCAGCTCGCCCCACAGCCGGCGGCCGAGGGCGCGGGCCTCGTCGAAGCGGCGGGCGGTGCGCAGTTCGACGAGCGCGTCGGCGTTGGCGACGCCGAAGAGGTCGGGGAAGATGCCGCGCGAATGGTCGGCGTAGTCGAGGAAGAGGACCAGGTCACCGAGGCAGACCAGGGCGTCGGCGCCGGTTCCGGCCGCCGCCAGGTCCCGGCTGTTGCCATGTACGTCGCTGACCACATGCACGCGCATGGCGTCACCCTAGATTGCGGGTGCGGGCTCCGGGAGGGCCCCCCTGGGGGTGTGCCCGATTCGTGGTTACTTTCGGGTCACCGACCGGCTGGTCTAGTCTGCGCGGGACAGTCCCCATGGCGTTTCCGCAAGCGTGTGACGCATGAAACATCTGGCCGTTCCCCCCTATCCCAATAGCAATACCCATGGGTAACGTCCGGGCAGTCCAATCCCCCTTGCTTGATCATGGACCGCCGCCGGTGTGCACACAGCGTCGTGGCGCCGGCGCTTTTGAGGAGCAACAGTCTTGCGCGAGTTCAGCCTTCCGGCCCTGTACGAGGTCCCCACGGACGGCAATCTGACGGATCTCATCCGCCGAAATGCCGCGCAGCACCCGGATGTTGCCGTCATGGGACGCAAGGTGAACGGGCAGTGGCAGGACGTCACCGCCACCACCTTCCTCGCCGAGGTCCGCGCCGCCGCCAAGGGCCTGATCGCCTCCGGCGTCCAGCCCGGCGACCGGGTCGGCCTGATGTCGCGCACCCGCTACGAGTGGACGCTGCTGGACTTCGCCATCTGGAGCGCCGGCGCGATCACCGTCCCCGTGTACGAGACCAGCTCCGCCGAGCAGATCCAGTGGATCCTCGGCGACTCCGGCGCGGTGGCCTGCCTGGTGGAGACGCCCGCCCACGAGGCGACCGTCGAGTCGGTCCGCGACCGGCTGCCGGAGCTGGCGAACATCTGGCAGATCGAACGGGACGCGATCGCCCGGCTCCAGGCGGCCGGCTCCGGCCTGTCCGACGACGAGGTGGACGCGCGCAGCGCGCTCGCCGACGCGGACTCGCCCGCCACCATCGTCTACACCTCCGGCACCACCGGCCGCCCCAAGGGCTGTGTGCTCAGCCACCGCAGCTTCTTCGCCGAGTGCGGCAACGTCGTCGAGCGGCTGCGGCCGCTGTTCCGTACGGGCGACTCCTCGGTCCTGCTCTTCCTGCCCATCGCCCATGTCTTCGGGCGCCTGGTGCAGGTCGCCTCCGTGATGGCCCCCATCAAGCTGGGCCACGCCCCCGACATCAAGAACCTCACCGACGACCTGTCCTCCTTCCGGCCGACGCTGATCCTGGGCGTCCCGCGGGTCTTCGAGAAGGTCTACAACTCGGCGCGGGCCAAGGCCCAGGCCGACGGCAAGGGCAAGATCTTCGACAAGGCGGCGGAGACGGCGATCGCCTACAGCCGCGCCCTGGACGCCCCCGACGGCCCGTCGCTGGGCCTGAAGCTGAAGTACAAGGTCTTCGACCGGCTGGTCTTCGGCAAGCTGCGGGCCGTCCTCGGCGGCCGCGCCACGCACGCCATCTCCGGCGGCGCGCCGCTCGGCGAGCGCCTCGGCCACTTCTACCGCGGCATCGGCTTCACCGCCCTGGAGGGCTACGGCCTGACGGAGTCCTGTGCGGCCACCGCCTTCAACCCCTGGGACCGCCAGAAGATCGGCACCGTCGGCCAGCCCCTGCCGGGCTCGGTCGTGCGCATCGCCGACGACGGCGAGGTCCTGCTGCACGGCGAGCACCTCTTCACCGAGTACTGGAACAACCCCTCGGCCACCGAAGAGGCGCTCTCCGACGGCTGGTTCCACACCGGCGACATCGGCACCCTCGACGAGGACGGGTACCTCGCCATCACCGGCCGCAAGAAGGAGATACTGGTCACCGCGGGCGGCAAGAACGTCGCGCCGGCCGTGATCGAGGACCGTATCCGGGCGCACGCCCTGATCGCGGAGTGCATGGTCGTCGGCGACGGCCGGCCCTTCATCGGCGCGCTGGTCACCCTCGACGAGGAGTTCCTCCCCCGCTGGGCCGAGGAGCACGGCCACCCCGCCGACATCACGCCGTCGCAGATCGCCGAGGACCCGGAGCTGCTGGCCGCCGTCCAGCGCGCCGTCGACGACGGCAACGCGGCCGTCTCCAAGGCCGAGTCGGTGCGCAAGTTCCGCATCCTGCCGACCCAGTTCACCGAGGAGTCCGGCCATGTCACCCCGTCGCTGAAGCTGAAGCGGAACGTGGTCGCGAAGGACTTCGCGGAGGAGATCGAGGCGATTTACCGCGGGTAGCTGCGCTTGGGGCTGCTTCCCACGTTTTCGGCTTTCCCGCCGTGGGGGTTGCGGTGGTTCGCCTGCGGCGGGCGGGGCCGCTGCGCGGGGCTGTTCGGGTGCCGGTGACGGTCCTCCGGGGCTGGGTGTCCGGACTGCTGCGCTTTACGTCCGGACACCCAGCCCCTCCGGCCCGCCCCCTCCCGTTGAGGGTGGGAGAAGACGGTGGGGGTGGACGTCAGCCGTCGTGCGCGCGCGGTCGACGGATTGGGCTCGCCCCCACCGGACCGCCTTCCCCCCACCCACGGGAGGGGACAGACCGTAGGACGGAGTCCGTAGGGCTGTCACCGCACCCGACAAACAACCGCCCGCCGCTGGGGGTACCTCCCACGCCCTTTAGGCAGTGGGGGAGCAACGGCGAGACGAGGCACGGCGGGACAGCCGACAACGTACGCCTACAGCAACGCCTTCAGCTGCTCCGCCAACAGGTCCCAGCGCCACCTCTCGGCCACCCAGGCGCGGCCCCGCTCGCCCATCGTGCGGCGGAGTTCGGGGTCCTTCAGGAGGGTGATGATGCGGTCGGCGGCGGGGGTGGGGGCGCCGCCGGGGACGACCCAGCCGGTCTCGCCGTCGAGGACCGCGTCCGGTGCGCCTCCGGAGTCCCCCGCGACCACCGGGAGCCCCGTGGCGGACGCCTCCAGGTAGACGATGCCCAGGCCCTCGACGTCGAGGCCGCCGCGGCGGGTGCGGCACGGCATCGCGAAGACGTCGCCGGCGCCGAAGTGGGCCGGCAGCTCCTCCCAGGGGACGGCGCCGGTGAAGCGCACCGCGTCCGCCACGCCCTTCTCCTGGGCCAGGGCGCGCAGTTCCTTCTCGTACGGGCCGCCGCCGACGATCAGCAGCACCGCGTCGGGCACCGCGGCGACGATGGCGGGCATCGCCTCGATGAGGGTGTCCTGGCCCTTGCGCGGGACGAGGCGCGAGACGCACACCACGACCGGGCGGCCGGTGAGGCCGAGCCGGGCCCGTACCTCGTCGCCGCCGGAGCCGGGGTGGAAGGTCTTCTCGTCGACGCCGGGCGGGAGTTGGACCATGCGCGCGGCGGCCTGCGGGGTGAGCGCTGCGGCGATCCGCGAGCGGGTGTACTCGCCGAGGTAGGTGAGGGTGTCGGTGCCCTCGCCGATCCGGCGCAGCAGTTGGCGGGCGGCGGGCAGCTGCGCCCAGCCCGCCTCGTGGCCGTGGGTGGTCGCCACGATGCGGCGGGCGCCGGCCGAGCGGAGCGCGGGGGCCATCAGCCCGAGCGGCGCCGCGGCACCGAACCATACGGAGGAGCAGCCGTGTTCACGCAGCAGCGCGGTGGCCCGCCGGGTCACCCGGGGCGTCGGCAGCAGCATCGTCGTACGGTCCCTGACCACCGGGAACGGCTGCTCGGCGTCGAAGGCGGCGGTGGCCGCGAGACCCTCCCTGCTGCGCTTCCAGGTGGAGGCGTAGACGACGACCTGGGAGGGGTCCAGGCGCAGCGCCATGCTGTGCAGGAATGCCTGGATGCCGCCGGGCCGGGGCGGGAAGTCGTTCGTGACGATCAGGGTCTTGTGCACGATGGTCTCTCGACGGTCGGTCCGAGCGGTCGCTCTCGGCGGTTCGGGCCCGACAGTACCGGGCGCCGTCCCGCCGGGGGCGCCTCGCCCCGCCACGCCGGTGCGGGCCGCGCCACCGCGTCCGGTCGCGCCGGGCATGATGCGGGGAGCAGTGGGAAGGGGCGGCGAAGAGGTGGCGATGACCGGAGGCGGAGTGCGTGGCGGGTGGCTTCCGGTCGTGAGCTGGGCCGTGACCCGGGCCGTGGTGCTGCTGTGTGTGCTGAGGGTGGTGGTGCTGCCGGGGCCGGATGTCACCACGGATGTGTCGGTGATCTACCAGGGCTGGTTCGACGTCCTGAAGACCGGTACGTACCCGCTGGACGATGTGACCTGGCAGTACCCCCCAGCGGCCGCCCTCGCCGTCCTCGCGCCCGGTCTGCTGCCGTTCCTCGACTACGCCCCGGCGTTCTTCGCCCTGGTGCTCGTCGCCGACGCGGTGGGGCTCGTGCTGTTCCTGCGTGCGGGCCGGCGGGCCGGCAACCGGTCGGCCGGTGCCTGGGTGTGGATCGCGGGGGTGGCGCTGCTGGGTCCGACCGCGTACGCCCGCTACGACCTGATGGTCACGGTGGTGGCCGTCGCAGCGCTGTTCGCGGCGGTGCGCCGGCCGCGGGTGGCGGGCGCGCTGGTCGCGTTCGGCACCCTGCTGAAGGCCTGGCCGGCGCTGCTGCTGGCCGGGGTGGCGGTGCGCGGCCGGCGGGCGGGCGCCCTGTGGCGGAGCGCGGGCGCCACCGCGGCCGGGCTGACCGTGTGCTGTGTGGTCGCCGCCCCGGGCGCGCTGGCCTTCCTCACCTTCCAGCGCGACCGCGGCACGGAGATCGAGTCGCTGGGCGGGCTGGTCTTCCATGTCGCGCGCCATTACGGGTGGGACGGCCAGGTGCTGCTCAACTACGGCTCGGTGGAGTTCCTGGGACCCGGCGTGGAGCTGGTCAGCTCCCTGGCGCTGGCGCTGAGCGGGGCCGCCCTGGGCTGGCTGGTGCTGTGGCGGCTGCGGGCCGGGGCGTTCACGGCCGCGACGCTGTGCGATGCGGCGTTCACCGCCACCCTGCTCTTCACGACCACGAGCCGGGTGATCAGCCCGCAGTACATGCTCTGGCTGGTGGGGCTGGGGGCGGTGTGCACGACCGTACGGGCGAGCCGTCAGGCGCTGCCCGCGGTGCTGGTCGTGCTCGCCACCGGGGTCACCCTGCTGGAGTTCCCCATCGGGTTCGCGCACGTCGTGGCGAGCGATCCGCGGGGCGTCGCCCTGCTGGCCCTGCGCAACGGGCTGCTGGTCGCCGCGTCGCTGCTGGCCTGCCGCCGGCTGTGGGCCTCGACCCGCCGCCCCGTGGGCGGTACGGAGGAGCTCAGCGCAGCTCCTTGCGCACATACGCCCGCCACTGTGCGGTGAACTCCGCGAGGCCGACCCCCAGCTGGGCCCGCATGGCGCGGTCCGTGCGGTCGGCCCGGGTCAGCGGGCGGTAGCCGGAGCCGGCGGCCGGCGACGCCGGCCGGACGCCGGACGGTGCCGCCGTGGCCGCCTCCATCGGCGCGCCCGCGCCTCCGGTCGCCGCCGTACGCAGCCCGCTGCGGCCCGCCGCCCGGTAGAAGGCGATCAGCTTCGCCTCGCCCCACCGCTCGGCGATCATGCGGCAGGCCAGCCAGCTGCCCTCGTACGCCTTGGCCAGCCGGTCGGCGCCGGCGCTGAAGCCGAAGTCCGCGTCGGTGGGCAGCTTGGCGGGGAGCTTGCCGCTGTGGACCGCGCGGGTGAGCTCGGGGGCGGTGGTGGCGGCCTTGCGGTGGGTGCCCCGGTAGGCGACCCAGTCGGCGAAGCCCTCGGAGAGCCACAGGGGGGTGGCCGCGGTGGTGACCGTGCGGGTGGCGACATGGGTGGTCTCGTGGGTGAGGACCACCTTGCGGCCCAGGTCGTTGAGCTCCTCGTAGGCGTTGGGGTTGATGATCACGCGGTCCGCCGGGGCGGCCGTGGAGACGCCCGCCTCACCGGTGGTGACCGCCGCGATCCCCCGGTAGCCGGAGGGGTCGTCGCTGCCCATCAGCTGCGCCATCTGCTCGACCGAGTCCGGCGCCTCGACCACGACCTTCCGCGCCCACTTGCCCTTCCAGGCCGCGGAGACCGCGGGCACCGCCTGGTCGGCGCGGCGCGCCAGGTCCTTGAGCCGGTCCAGGTGCGCGGCGCCGCCGAGGACCAGGCTGTGCCGGCCGTGGACCACCCGGACCGGGCCCTGGTCCCACAGCTGGCGGGTGCCGCTCTTGCCGGCCGCCGCGCCGTCGGTGTCCGAGGAGATCAGCCAGCGGCCGTCGCGCTCGGTCAGGGTGAGGTACTGCACGGCGTTGACCGGTGCGGTGTCGTAGCCCTTGAGGCGGTAGCGCAGCCGCACCTTCGCGGCGAGCCGTTCGCCGCCGCCGGGGCCGGTGAGGGGGAAGGCGTCGGTGGAGTCGAGGTCGTAGTGCCAGTCGGTCACCGGTATGCCCGACAGATGGGCGAACACGGCGCGCTGGCGGGCGCGGTAGCCGGCGGCGCGGGGGTCGACGGCGGCCAGGAAGCCCGCCTCGTCCCGCCGCTGGACGGCCCGCGCCCGGTCGTCGAGCATCCGCTGGACGTCCGGGAAGCGGGCCGAGGAGGAGGTCCGGGGCGCGCAGCCGGCCAGGGGGGCGAGCAGCGCGAGGCCGGTCACGACGGCACAGGCCGCCGCCCCGGCCCGTGTCGGCCGTCTCGCCCACTGGTGTGACATGCGGCCGATCGTAATTCCGGCCCGGCCGGGGCAAAAACGCTGGGCGCCGCCTCAGGGCCTGGTGACGGACGAGATCGGCATCATCCCGACCGGGTCGTAGCGCACCCGCGCGCCGGGATGGGGCGCGTGCACGACCTGGCCGTTTCCGACGTACATGCCGACATGACTGGCATCCGAGCGGTAGATGACCAGGTCACCGGGCTGCACCTGGCCGAGCGGAATCTGCCGGCCGGCGCCGCGCTGGCCCTGTGAGGTGCGGGGCAGCCAGACGCCGGCCCAGCTGTAGGCCCATTGGGTGAGTCCGGAGCAGTCGAAGGCCCCGGGGCCGTTGCTTCCCCAGGCGTACGGGGAGCCCACGGCGGCGCGCACCGCGTCGACGGCTGCGGCGGCCCGCCCGGAGGTCGGTAGGGCGCCGCCGAGGTCGGGGACCATCTCGCCGCGCCCGTCGCTCCGCGAGATCCGGTCGTAGGCCGCTCTGGTCTCCATGGGGAGGGTGTTCAGCAGCCGCTGGGCGAGGGCCAGCTTGTGCTGGACGTGCTTCTTGTGGCGGGCGACCTGCCGGCGGCTGGACTCCAGCTCGGCCAGCTTCCGGACGGTCTGTCGGCGCTGGGTTTCCAGGGTCTGCTGCGCCGCCCGCAGTTCGCGCAGGTGGGTGGCCTGGGCGACGCCGAGGCGGTGGAGTGCGGATGCCTTCTCCAGGTAGCTGTCGGGCCGTTCGGAGAGCATCAGCTTCAGGGCGGGGTCGAGACCGCCGGCCCGGTACTGGGCGGCGGCCAGCGCCCCGATCCGGCCGCGCATCCGGTTGACCAGCTCCTGGGCGCGGGCGGTGCGGTCCTGGAGGGTGGCGGCCTCGTCGCGCAGCTTCCTGGTGCGGGCGTCGGCGCCGTTGAACTGCTCGGTGGCCCGCTCCGCCTGCTCGTAGAGCGTCCGGACCCGGGCCAGCGCCGCGTCGCGGCCGGCGGGGTCCGCGGGGGAGGCGGACGCCGGCGGTGCCGACAGTCCGGCGGCCGCGGTCGCCAGCGCGGCGGACAGCACGGTGACCCCGGCGAGGGCGCGCTGGCCGTGCTGTGCGGGACGGCGGTGGGACGCCACGAGAGCCACACTCCTTCCGATGGGTCCCGCCGTCCCGTGGGAGTGCTCCCCTGCTTGAGCGGAGCCGAGAGCCTGGGGAGCGGCCGAGAGTGCGGGGCGATCCCCGTCGCCCAAGAGGGCGCGCGGTGACCGGATGCTGCAAGGGCAGGACAGTAACCGCATCGGTGCACACCGGCCAAAAGCCCCATTCAGTGCGCAAAAAGCCGCCCCGCCGGTGACTGTGCAGGTCACCGGCGGGGCGGGAGGCGCGCGACGAACGCCGCAATTCGCCCGTTCGGGCGGCAGGTTGAGGGTGTGGTCGGGCTTGTCAGACCCGCACGCCGAACATGAACGGCATGTTGTTGATCGACTCGTAGCGCACGGAGGCACCCGGCTTCGGGGCGTGCAGCACCGTGCCATTGCCCGCGTAGAGGCCGATGTGGTGCAGGTCGCCGTAGAAGAGCACCAGATCGCCGGGCTTGAGGGCGTCCTGCGAGCCGATCCGGGTGCCGGCGTTGGCCTGCGCCTGCGAGGTGCGCGGCAGCGACTGGCCGGCCTGCTGGTACGCCCAGGAGGTCAGGCCCGAGCAGTCGAAGGACGACGGGCCCGTGGCGCCCCAGACGTAGGGCGAACCTATCTTGGACTGCGCGGCGGCCAGGGCGGCCGCACCGCGCTGCGAGGCGGGCACGTCGTCGCCGAGGTCGGCGCGCTCGTTGCTGCGGTCGGCGCGGGCCTGCTCGGCCTCCATGGCCGCCCGCTCCTTGGCCGTCAGGGTGTTGAGCAGCTGCTGCGCCTTGGCGAGCTTGCCCTTGATCTCGTCCTTCTTCTCGCCGAGCGCCTTACGGGTCTCGGAGAGGTCCTGGATCTTGCTCGCGGCCTCCGCGCGCTCCTGGGCGAGCCGGCGCTGCTTGTCCGCGATGGCCTTGAGCTGCTCGGCCTGCTTGCCGCTCAACTGGTCGAGGGTGGCGGCCTTTTCGAGGTAGGTGTCCGGGTCGCCGGAGAGGAACAGCTGGACCGAGGGGTCGATGGAGCCGCTGCGGTACTGGCCGGAGGCGACCGCGCCGAGGCCCTTGCGGAGCTGGTTGAGGTCACCCTGCCCGCGCGCGACCTTGTCCTGGAGGTCGTCGACCTCCTTCTGGAGCTTGTCCTGCTGCTCCTTGACCCCGTTGTACTTCTCGGTGGCCTGCTCGGCCTCCTCGTACAGCTTGTCGACCTTGGACTTGACGTCCTTCTTCGACGGCGTGGGGGCGGCCTGGGCGGCCTGGGACGAAAGGGCCACGGCCGCCGCGGCGGTGGCGGTGAGCACGGTCACGCGGGTACGGCTCGGCTGCTTGGGTCGACGGTGGGACGCCACGGGGGCGAGCTCCTTCTTCCTCCAGCCGCCTACCGGGAAGTGGGGGGCAAAGACCCCGGCTCCGCGTGAACGCCGCGGACTCGGCGGTACCTTCACTGTTCATCCCGGTTGGATGATCACCTGTATGAAGGTTCGCGCCCGACCTTAGTAACCGAGCTGTGATCGCTTCAAATCCTCATAGGAAAAATCTGCGCCACAAACCCCATCCTTTACCAACATCACACAGGCTGTGAGCGCCAATTGACACTGAGAGACGGATGGCAAGCGATTTTCTTCCGCGGTCCGGAAGTCCGAATCTCACCCGTCAGGTACGGGCAAGTCGCTTGAGCAACAGGGCCGATGCGACCGGCCGCGCCCCGGCCTTCGCCACACCGTCGGCCACTTCCCGGTCCGTGGAGACCACGACGACCGGACGGCCGGGCGGTTCGGCACGTACGAGTTGACGAATCAACTCATCGGCCGTTACGCCCGGTTTGCTGAACAGGACCCGGACGCCGCGCGGGGGCGCGAGCAGCACCGGCGCGGCCAGCTCCGCACCGTCGAAGACGCAGGTCATCTCGGCGCCGGTCTGCGCCGCCAGCACCGCGAGCCCGCCCAGGAGGCGCAGCCGCTGCTTGTCGAGCGGCATGGTCGGATAGCCGGTTTTGGTGACGTTGTAGCCATCCACCACCAAATGCGCCTGGGGCAGCGCCAATAGCTGGTCGAGCAGCGCCGGGTCGGTCTCCGACAGCGCGCGCGTCGCGATGTCCTTGGGCGTCATCCGGCCCGGCGCGACCGCGTCGACGGTGTCGGCCGGATGGACGTTGGCGGGCGGCAGCGCCAGCTCGCGGCGCAGCCCCTGGGCGGCGTCCAGAACGGTGTCCAGCAGCAGCCGCAGCCGCATGTCCTCGACGCTGCGCCCCTCGCGGACGGCTCGCCGACTGGTCTCCAGCGACGCCTCGACCTCGGCGGTCCGGGCCTTGAGCCGGCGCACCTCGCTGTCCGCGGCGTTCTTCTCGGCGGCCGCCCGGTCCCGTACGTCGGCCAGTTCGGCCTCGGCCTTGCGCACCGCGGCCTCACCGCGCTTGACGTCGCTGAGCGCGCTGCGCAGCTTGCGGCGCAGCGTCTCGTTCTCCTTGCGGGCGGCCTCCAGGTCCGCGCGGATCTGCTCGGAGTCCGCCCGCGCCTCGTCGTGCGCCTGCGCCAGCTCCGCGCGCAGCCGGGACAGCTCCCGTTCGGCCTCCTCGCCGGCCCGCTCGGCGCGCGCCCGCTGCGCCTCCTCGCCGGCCGCCGCGACGAGCTTGACCCAGCCGTCGGGCCGCAGCACATAGGCGGCCGCGGCGACATCGAGCGGATCGGCGGCGGCGGGCGGGGTGCCGTGCTCCAGCGCCTCGGCGAGCTCCGGCTGGGCCTCGCGCAGCTTGCCGGCGATCCGCTGCCGGAAGACCGCGTCGCCTTCCAGCGCCGCGGCCATCGCGTTTCCGGCGAACTTGGCCCGGCGGGTCGGCGTGAACCGGGCGTACTGCCGCAGTGGAGCCGGGAGTTCGGCGACGGTCAGCGCGCCGAAGGACTCCGCGGTGAGCGCCACGACCCGGCGCCGGACGCCCTCGGGCAGCGGGCGGTCGAGCACCTCGTCCGCCGCACCCGCAGGTGCGTCGTCGCGCTCGGCCCCCGGCTCCCCTTCTGGACGGTCCACCACGGCTGCATCGCTCCGATCTCAGGCGCTCGCGCCCGGACGGTCCACCAGCTCGATCTGGTCGACCGCGTTGCACCAGCGGCAGCGCACGGACTCGATGCTCTCACTGAGGACCTCGCGCTCCTCCACCTTCGGCTCCCCGGCCAGGTCCAGGTGGACGTACTCCACGACCTTGGCCTGACGGGTCACGTCGAAACGGGTGAGGTTGCCGCACAGCGTGCAGCGCCACCGGGTTTCGGCCGTCGGCAGGGGAACAGACATCGTGTCGTCCTCTTTCATGCTCGTCGATCTCATGCTGCTGCGCCGTTCACGCGGTGCGCCGTCGGACTGCGGAAGTACGCAAGGTACTGCCTGCAACCCTACGGCCTGATGGGGGGCCGGTGCGGGCCCCGCCCAGGAGCCGGGACGCGGCGAGGCACTCTGTCCCGATTGCCCGCATTACGCCATGATCACTTCATGACGGCGCCGGCTCCCCCACCCCGTTCACCCCGTACTCCGCGCTCCGCGCGCGCCGATTCGGCCCGCCCATCCGGCCTCCTCCCCCGCCCGCCGCACCCCACCCGGTCCCTGTCCGCGGTGTTCTCGCGGCTGACGAATGTGCTGATCGGCCTGTGCTGCGTGGTCTTCGTGACCGGCCCCGTCTGCACCCTGAACCGGATGTACGGCACCGGCGACGCCCTGCTGAAAGCGCAGACCGCGTACTTCGAGCGGTGGGGCGTGATCCCACTGGAGCTCTGGAGCGGTTCGCTGCGGGCGCTGATCACTCCGCTCACCGCGCTGTTCGTGCACGGCAGCTGGCTGCATCTGCTCGGCAACATACTGTTTCTGTACGTCTTCGGCGGGATGGCCGAGGCGCGGATGGGCCGGCTGCCGTTCGCCGCCTTCTACCTCATCATCGGCTACCTGGCGCTGCTCGGCTACGCGGCCGCGCACGCCTCCTCGGGCCAGACGCTGGTGGGCGCCTCCGGCTCGATCGCCGGCGTCCTGGGCGCCTTCCTCTACCTCTTCCCCAGGGCCCGGGTCACCAGCGTCTTCCCGTTCCTGTTCTTCCTTCCGCTGCGCTTCCCCGCCTGGATCGTGCTGCTGTTCTGGTTCTTCCTCCAGTGGCAGGCCGCCCAGGACGACCCCCGCGGTCCCGGCGTCGCCTACCTCGCACACGTCGTCGGCTTCGCGCTCGGCTTTCTGTACGCCTGGGTCCGCTACCGGAGGGATAGTGTGGGGGCCACCAGGGCGAATGACCCGGCGACCGAGGGAGAGAGCCAGCCGTGATCACGTCGATCGTGCTCATCAAGACCAGCGTGGACCAGATCCCCGAGATCGCCGAGAAGATCGCCGCACTGGACGGCGTCAGCGAGGTCTACTCGGTCACCGGCGCCCACGACCTCATCGCCATGGTCCGGGTCGCCGCCCACGACGACCTGGCGGACGTCATCCCCGGCCGCATCAGCAAGATCCCCGGCGTCGCCTCCACCGAGACGCACATCGCCTTCCGCACGTACTCCCAGCACGACTTGGAGGCGGCGTTCGCGATCGGGCTCGACGCCTAGCCCGTCCGCTGCGCTTGGCCGGCTTCCCACGTAGTCGTCTGCGGCGCCGTGCTGGTTTCTCGCCGTGGCGCCTGGCGGCGGGCGGTTGTTTGTCGGGTGCGGTGACAGCCCTACGGACTCCGTCCTACGGTCTGTCCCCTCCCGTGGGTGGGGGTTGGGGAGGCCGGTGGGGGCGGGCCCAATCCGCCCACTACCTGCGCATACGGGATGACGTGCACCCCCACGGTTTTTTCCCACCCTCAACGGGAGGGGGCGGGCCGGAGGGGCTGGGTGTCCGGACGTAAAGCGCAGCAGTCCGGACACCCAGCCCCGGAGGACCGACACCGGCACCCGAACAGCCCCGCGCAGCGGACCCAGCCCGCCGCAGGCGAGACGGCGCACGGCGCCGCAGCCGAAAACGTGGGAAGGCTCCCCGCGTCAAGAAGACGCGGGTACGCAACGGCCGTCCTCCGTGCGGTAGTTCCACCGTGCGCCGTCCGCGATGAGTTCCTTCACCGCGCCGACGAAGCGGTCGATGTGCTCGTCGGGGGTGCCGGCGCCGAAGCTGACGCGGATGGCGTTCAGGGCGCGCTCGCCGGGGGCCGCCTCGGGGGCGCCGCACTCCCCGGGGTCCTGCGGCTCACTGCCCAGCAGGGTCCGTACGAGCGGGTGCGCGCAGAACAGGCCGTCGCGCACGCCGATGCCGTACTCGGCCGACAGCGCGGCGGCGAAGTGCGAGCTGTTCCAGCCCTCGACGACGAACGAGAGCACGCCCACCCTCGGTGCGTCGTCGCCGAAGAGGGAGAGCACCTTGACCTCGGGCACCTCGGCCAGGCCCGCCCGTACCCGGGCGATCAGCGCCTGCTCGCGGGCGACCAGGGTGTCGAAGCCGGCCTCGGTGAGCGCCTGGCAGGCGGAGGCGATCGCGTAGGCGCCGATGACGTTGGGTGAGCCGGCCTCGTGCCGGGCCGCGGTGGTGTGCCATTCGACGTCCACACCGCCGTCGGTGCGCCGGGAGACCTTGCGACTGGCGCCGCCGCCCGCCAGGTACGGCTCGGCGTCCTGCAGCCAGTCCGCGCGGCCGGCCAGCACCCCGGCGCCGAACGGCGCGTACAGCTTGTGGCCGGAGAAGGCGACCCAGTCGGCGTCCAGCTCGGCGATGTCGAGGGGGTGGTGCGGGGCGAGCTGCGCCGCGTCCAGCACGATCCGCGCGCCGTGGGCGTGGGCCGCGGCCGCCAGCTCCCGTACCGGCCACAGCTCACCGGTCACATTGGACGCACCGGTCACGCACACCAGCGCCGGCCCGTAGGGCTCGCGCTCGGCGAGCGCCTTCTCCAGGATGTCCACCGCCTGCTGCGGGGTGCGCGGCGCGTTCAGATAGGTCACCGCGACGTCCGCGCGCTGCTCCCAGGGCAGCAGCGAGGCGTGGTGCTCGGTCTCGAAGACGAACACCCGGGTGTCGGGCGGGAGTACGGCGGCGAGGAGGTTGAGCGAGTCGGTGGTGGAGCGGGTGAAGACCACCTGGTCGCCGGCCCGGCAGCCGAGGAACTCGGCGATGGTCCGGCGGCTGTTCTCGAAGAGGTCGGTGGAGAGCTGGGAGAGGTATCCGGCGCCGCGGTGCACGCTGCCGTAGTACGGGGCGTAGGCGGCCACGTCGTCCCAGACCCGCTGGAGGGCCGGTGCGCTGGCGGCGTAGTCGAGCGCGGCGTAGTCGACCTCGCCGCCGGTCACGAGCGGGACCAGGACGTCGCGTCCCAGAACCGGCAGCGGGGCGCAAACGGAACTGTCGGCGGCAACGGCGGAAACAGACATGGCGAACTCCCGTGAGAGACAAGCGAATTCGCTGCGGGCGGGCGCGTCAGGGTGCGTCACAGCGCAATGCCGGGGCGCCGCAGCGTGAAAGGAAAAGGGGTGCGGAAAAGGGGCCGTCGGGCCCTATCGCATTCGCTGATTCACGGAAGTTCTCCCTCGGGGACCAGGATCCCTGGCGAGGGATCCGCGCTTGCCGCAGACCTCGCTGCCTGCGGCCTGGTCATCACCCGGGGCACCCCGCCACGGAAGGAGGGTTGCCGGACAGCGGGCCGGGGCCTATGTCGCTGTCACTCGTGACCTGCGCAGCATCATGCCACACGATCATCAACGCGCAAGCCCCGGTCCGCATGACGGACTGGGGCCTGCGTCACACTCTGCGTCACCGGCCGCTCATGCGTTGCTGGCGGCCACCCACCGCTCCAGCGCCCGCTTGGCGGCGCCGGAGTCGATCGAGGCGGCGGCCTTCTCGATGCCCGCGCGGATCTGCTCCGCCAACGGGCCGTCGCCCGGCTCCAGCGCGACCAGCGCGGCCGCGGAGTTCAGCAGCACGGCATCGCGTACCGGCCCGGTCTCGCCGTCCAGCAGCCGGCGGGCCACCTCCGCGTTGTACGAGGCGTCCGCGCCGCGCAGGGCCTCCACCGGCACCAGCTCGATGCCCACGTCCCGCGGGTCGAAGGGCTCCTCGCGCACCGCTCCGTCCCGTACGACCCACACCCGGGAGGTCGCGGTCGTGGTCAGCTCGTCCAGGCCGTCGTCGCCGCGGAAGACCAGCGCCGAGGAGCCGCGCTCGGCGAGCACGCCGGCCAGGATCGGCGCCATCCGGGCGTCGGCGACGCCGGTCGCCTGGGCGCGGACCTGCGCGGGGTTGGTCAGCGGGCCCAGCACGTTGAAGGTCGTGCGGATGCCGAGCTGGCCCCGGGCGTTGGCGACGTGCCGCAGTGAGGGGTGGAACTTCACCGCGAAGCAGAAGGTGATGCCCGCCTCCTGCGCGACCGCGGTGACCCGCTGCGGGGTGAGGTCGAGGTTGACGCCGAGCTTCTCCAGGACGTCGGAGGCTCCGCTGGCCGAGGACGCCGCGCGGTTGCCGTGCTTGACGACCTTCGCGCCGGTGCCGGCCACCACGATCGAGGACATCGTGGAGATGTTGACGGTCTTGGCGCCGTCGCCGCCGGTGCCGACGATGTCGACGCTGGGGCCGGGGACCTCGATCAGCCGGGCGTGCGCGTACATGGTGCGGACCAGTCCGGAGATCTCGGCGACGGTCTCGCCCTTGGCCCGCAGCGCCACCGCGAAACCGGCGATCTGGGCGTCGCTGGCCTCGCCCCGCATGATCTTGTCCATCGCCCAGGCGGTGTCGTCCGCGCTGAGGTCGCGGCCGTCGAGGAGGGCGTTGAGGAGGCCCGGCCAGGTGTGGGCCGCCACGCTGTCGCCGCCTGCCGGGGTCACAACGTTCATGGTCCACGCTCCTGGTGTGTTTCCTGCCTATGCCGTCACCCTATCGACCCGGCAGACATGCCGGAGGGCCCCGTCCGATCGCCGGACGGGGCCCTCTGGGTGGCGTACTGCCTACGGTGCGCTACGAGGCACCGAGGGGATCAGTGGTGGCCGTGGCCGCTGGTGATCTCCTGGTACTCCTCGACCGTGGGCTTGGCGATGACGCTGTCCTCGCCGTAGTAGGACTTCGAGAGCTTGGCGCGCAGCTTCTGCGAGCGCTTGATCTTGCGCTTGACGCCGTTCTCGTCGACCTCCGGGCCCAGTTCGAGCGGCTTGGGCTGCTCGTGCTGCGTCAGCAGGTGCAGCTGCTCCTGGTCGAGCGGCTCGTGGACCTCGATGAACTCACCGTGCGGCAGGCGCTTGATGATGCCGGACTCGCGGCCGTGCAGCACCTTGTCCTTGTCGCGCCGCTGCAGACCCAGGCAGATCCGCTTGGTGGCGATGAAGGCCAGCACCGGTCCGACGAAGAACGCGATCCGGACGAACCAGGTGATGGTGTTGATCGACAGGTGGAAGTGGGTCGCCCACAGGTCGTTGCCACCACCGATCAGCATCACGAAGTACGCGACCAGCCAGGCCACACCGAAGCCGGTGCGGGTGGGCACGTTGCGCGGGCGGTCCAGGATGTGGTGCTCGCGCTTGTCGCCGCGGACCCAGGACTCGACGAACGGGTAGACCGCGATGGCGACCAGGACCAGCGGGAAGATCAGGATCGGGATCAGCACACCGAAGTTGACGGTGTGGCCCCAGAAGTCCCACTCCCAGCCCGGCATGACACGGACCAGACCCTCGGCGAAGCCCATGTACCAGTCGGGCTGGGCGCCCGTGGAGACCTGGTCGGGCCGGTACGGGCCGATGGCCCACACCGGGTTGATGCTGGCGACCGCGGCGATCACCGAGATCACACCGAAGACCAGGAAGAAGAAGCCTCCGGCCTTGGCCATGTAGACCGGCAGCAGCGGCATGCCGACGACGTTGTTGTTGGTCTTGCCGGCACCCGGGAACTGGGTGTGCTTGTGGTAGAAGACCAGGATCAGGTGCGCCACCAGCAGGCCGAGCATGATGCCCGGCAGCAGCAGCACGTGCACCGTGAAGAACCTCGGGATGATGTCGTGCCCGGGGAACTCGCCGCCGAAGATGAACATCTGCAGGTACGAACCGACCAGCGGCATCGCCAGGATGACGCCCTCGATGAACCGCACACCGGTACCGGAGAGCAGGTCGTCGGGGAGCGAGTAGCCGGTGAAGCCGGTGAACATGCCCAGCACGAACAGCAGGAAGCCGAACAGCCAGTTGACCTCGCGCGGCTTGCGGAAGGCGCCGGTGAAGAACACCCGCATCATGTGGACCATCATCGCGGCCAGGAAGACCAGCGCGGCCCAGTGGTGGATCTGGCGGATGAGCAGACCACCGCGGACGTCGAAGCTGATGTTCAGCGTCGACTCGAAGGCCTGGGTCATCCGGATTCCCTGCATGGGCACATAGGAACCGTGGTAGGTGACCTCGGCCATGCTCGGGTGGAAGAACAGCGTCAGGTAGACACCGGTCAGGATGATGATGATGAAGCTGTAGAGCGCGACCTCACCCAGCATGAAGGACCAGTGGTCCGGGAAGATCTTGCGCATGTTGGCCTTGGCGAGGCTGTAGATGCCCAGCCGGCCGTCCGCCCAGTCGGCGATCCGCTCGCCCCGCGGCGCCTGGCCGCGGCGCGGGTTGGTCGCGCCTTGTTCGTTACTCATCCGCGCTCCCAGAAGCTCGGGCCGACGGGCTCCGCGAAGCCGCTCGCGGCCTCCAGGAAGCCGTCCTTCTCCGTGATGTGCAGCTGCGGCAGGGCGTGTCCGGCGGGACCGAAGATCACCCGACCACCGTCAGCGAGGTCGAAGGTCGACTGGTGGCAGGGGCAGAGCACGTGGTGCGTCTGCTGCTCGTACAGGCTGATCGGGCAGCCCACGTGGGTGCAGATCTTCGAGTACGCCACGATGCCCTCGTGGGACCAGGCGAGCTCCTGCTTGTCCTTGATGTTCTGCGGCTGGATCCGCACGAGCATCAGGGCGTCCTTGGCGATGTGCTCGTTGAAGTCCTCGCTGTCCTCCTCCAGGCCCTCGGGCTTGGCGAAGGTCAGCGAGCCGACCGCGATGTCCTCGGGACGCAGCGGAAGGTTGGTGGACTGGTTGACGAGGCGGACGCCCTTCTTCCAGTTCGTCGTGCGCAGCTTGGTCCCCGGCAGCGGACCGAGGTCGCGCAGCAGGACGACGCCGGAGAGCGGCACCAGGGCCAGCGCGCCGAACATCGTGTTGCGGATCAGCTTGCGGCGGCCGAACCCGGACTCCTCGGCACCGGCCCTGAAGTCCGCCATGACCTTGGCCTTGACCTCGGGCGTGGCCTCGATCGGGTGCCGGTCGTCGGCGACCTCCACGTCCGACATCAGCGTGCGGGCCCAGTGGACCGCGCCGGCGCCGATGCAGAACAGCGCCGCACCGAGCGTCAGACCGAGCGCGAAGTTCAGTGCGCTGATGTGGCCGATCGGCCAGATGTAGACGATCTTGTCGATCGGGATGGCCACGTACGAGGCGATGAAGCCGACCGTGGCGATCATGGACACCAGGAAGAGGAGGGCGACGGTGCGCTCGGAGCGCTTGGCGGCCCGCTCGTCGATGTCCTGGGCGCGGTGCTCGTGGGGCGGCAGCCCCGGGTCGGCGAACGGGTTGTCCGCCTTCGCCAGCGCGCCCTCGTGAGCCGTCTCCCGCTCACTGGGAAGGATTTCTTCTGGCACGTCTGCGTGTCGTCCAGTCTCGCTCATGACTTCTTGGCCTTCGTAGTCCGGGCTGCGACCCAGATGGCGACCACTACCAGCGCGCCCAGGCCGAAGATGTAGCCGAAGAGACCCTCGCTGACCGGGCCGAGACCGCCGAGGTCCAGGCCGCCGGGGCTCTCGGATTCATCGCCGTTGACGGCGCCGAGGTACGCGATGATGTCCTTCTTGTTCTGCTTGCTCAGCGAGCCGTCACCGAAGGAGGGCATGTTCTGCGGGCCGGTTTCCATGGCCTCGTAGATGTGCTTCGGGTCCACGCCCTCAAGCGTCGGTGCGTACTTGCCGTTGGTGAGGGCGCCGCCCTTGCCGGTGAAGTTGTGGCACTGCGCGCAGTTGGTGCGGAACAGCTCGCCGCCCTTGCCGACGTCGGCACCATCGGGGCTGTACTGCGACTTCTCCGGGACGGTGGGACCGGCACCCAGCGACGCGACGTAGGCCGCCAGGGCCTCACGCTGGGCGTCGTTGTAGATGGCCTTCTTCCGCGGCACCTGGGCGCCGGGCTGCTGGGCCGGCATGCGGCCGGTGCCGACCTGGAAGTCGACGGCTGCGGCGCCGACGCCGACCAGGCTCGGGCCGTCGGTCGTGCCCTGACCGCCGGTGCCGTGGCAGCTTGCACAGCCGACGGCGTAGAGCTTCTTGCCCTCCTTGATGGCAAGGGACTGGGCGGTGTCATCGGCCTGAGCCTTGTCCGCCGGCGCGAACGCGGCGTACAGCCCCCCGGTGACCGCCAGCGCGAGGAGTAGGACGACGAGCGCCGCCAGCGGATGGCGCCGTCGTGCGGAGAGCTTTTTCACGGATTACCCCGGTGTCAGGATCTTCTGCGTCGATGCTGTGGATATGTCTGTCTGATGCGGAGCCGGCAGGGGCTACTTGATCAGGTAGATCGTGGCGAAGAGGCCGATCCAGACGACATCGACGAAGTGCCAGTAGTAGGACACAACGATGGCCGCGGTGGCCTGCGTGTGGGTGAACCTCTTGGCCGCGTACGTCCTGCCCAGGACCAGCAGGAAGGCGATCAGGCCGCCCGTCACGTGCAGTCCGTGGAAGCCGGTGGTCAGGTAGAACACCGAGCCGTACGGGCCGGACGAGAGCGACAGGCCCTCGTGCTTGACCAGCTCGGTGTACTCGAAGACCTGACCGCCGATGAAGATCGCACCCATGACGAAGGTGACCACGAACCAGGCCCGGAGCTTCTTGACGTCGCCGCGCTCGGCCGCGAAAACGCCGAGCTGGCAGGTCAGGGAGCTGAGCACCAGGATCGTGGTGTTGGTCGCGGAGAACGGAAGATTCAACGCATCGGCGGATTCCTTCCAATACTCGGCGCCGGTCACCGATCGGAGGGTGAAGTACATCGCGAAGAGGGCCGCGAAGAACATCAGCTCGGAACTCAGCCAGATGATGGTTCCGACGCTGGTGAGGTTCGGCCGATTGACCGACGGGTGCGCGTGCCCGGTTTCTACTGTCGTTGCTGTCGCCACGACCGACATTATGTCGGTCGCTTATCCCGCCCTCACTCCGGGGGGTGCCGTTCGGTGTGTCAAGGACGTATGCCCTGCTCGTACGGCCCAATTCGGCGGTCGCCCGAAGGGGGGAAGCGCCGGCCCGCCGGGCCGCCGGCGGGGCCGCCGGAACCCGGTCCTGACGGCCCGTCGGGCAGATCTTGGATGTGTTCAACCCCTCCTGCGGGCACTGGTTGCGGGAGTAGCATCCGGCGCAACAGTGCCACCCGATGCTGTGCCGCTACGAAGAGCGTGGAGGAACGATGCAGGCGACTGCCACGGTGCTGGTCTACAGCGACAACGCCACCACCCGCGAGCAGGTCCGGCTGGCGGCCGGACGGCGCCCCGCCGCCGATGCCCCGCAGATCGAGATCCTGGAGTGCGCCACCGCCCCGGCCGTCCTGGAGGCCCTGGAGCAGGGCGGCATCGACGTCTGCGTGCTGGACGGCGAGACCGCGCCGGCGGGCGGGATGGGCGTGTGCCGGCAGATCAAGGACGAGATCTTCCAGTGCCCGCCGGTGCTGCTGCTGATCGGCCGCCCCCAGGACGCCTGGCTGGCCACCTGGAGCCGGGCGGACGCCGCCGTGACCCATCCGATCGATCCGGTGGCCTTCGCCGACGCCCTGGCCGGGCTGCTGCGCCGCAAGCACCTCGTACAGGCCACAGCGGCCCGCTGACGGTCCCTTAGGGCCCGCAGGACGGCCCCTAGATCTTCGGGCGCAGCCGGGCGTCGTCGCTGGGGTTCTGCTGGCGCTCGGCGGCTCCTGTGGTGGTGGCCTTGCCCTTCAGGGCGCTGCCGGCGCGCCATTCGTTCCACGGCAGGTTCCAGTCGCCGAAGCCGTTGTCGAACGGCGTCATGGTCTCGCCGCCGCTGTTGACGACCTTGACGATGTCGCCGACCCGCACGGTGTTGAAGAACCACTGGGCGTTGCTGGTGGACATGCCCGTACAGCCGTGGCTGACGTTCGCCGCGCCCTGCGATCCGACGGACCAGGGTGCGGCGTGGACGTACTCGCCGCTCCAGGTCACCCGGGTGGCCCAGTAGACCGGCAGGTCGTAGGACTCCGAGCTGCCGGCGGCGATGCCGACGGTGGAACTGCGCATCCGTACGAAGCTCTCCTTGCCGAGCACGACCTTGACGCCGTTGCGGGTGGAGAATCCGGGCTTGCCGGTGGTGACGGGGATGGTGTTGATCGTCGAGCCGTTGCGCCTGACCGTCATCTGGTGCGCCGCCGCGTCGGTGACGGCCTCCACGCGGTCGCCGGTGGTGAGCCGGACGGGCTTGGAGACGCCTCCGTAGAACCCCTTGGCGATCTTCAGGCCGGCCAGGTTGCTGTGCACCGAGATGGTGGCGTGGGCGGGCCAGTACACCTTCGGGCGGAAGTGCAGCTTCTTGTCGTCCACCCAGTGCCAGGCGCCCTCGACGCGCGGCATGGAGTCGACCTTCAGGGCGCTCTCGACGACGGCGCGCGCCTTGGGGTCCTTGATGGGCTTGCTCAGCTCGGCGGTGATCGGCTGGCCGACGCCGTACTCGCCGCTCTCCGGGCCGAAGACCGCGGTCAACTGGCCCGCGACGTCCTTGGTGTTGACCACCAGCGTCTTGCGACCCGGTGTGCCGTCCTCCTCGGTGCTGACCCGCACCGTGTAGCGGGTTCCGGCGGCCAGGGGCGCGGTGGTGCGCCAGTGCCTGCCGTCGGCGCTCAGTTCGCCGTGCACGAAGCGGCCGGTGGAATCGGTGGCGGTCACGTCCGTGATCCGCGCCTCGTCGTCCGTGACGGAGACCTCAAGCGGCTTGTCGGGGTCCGCTTGCCGCTTTCCGTCCGGGGTGTTGGCGGTGATCTGGTCGCCCGCGTCGTAGGGATCGGCGGAGAGCGCTTCCGACGCCGAGCCCCCGCACGCGGCAGAGCTCACCGCGAGGGGCACGAGCAGGAGGCCGCAGCTCAGCACCGTCCGGGTTCGAGGTCTGTGACTCATGACCCAAAAATATGAAGAATCACCTGTCTCAGCGCGCTGGAGGACTGCAAACGGGTGTGTCCCTGCCTGTTCCTGCCGCCCAAACGGGGCGGGCCCGGACACCTGTTGGGGTGTCCGGGCCCGCCCTTGCGGCGTGTCAGCCGTGCTGTGCACGCCTGATGTGCTCTTACTGCGTGCGGTTCTCACCGTGGTAGTACTCGAAGACCCAGCCGAAGAGGCCGACGAAGATCACCGGCAGGGAGAAGTACAGCAGCCACCAGCCGAAGACGACGCCCAGGAAGGCCAGCGCGCCACCGACGGCCAGGGACAGCGGCTGCCAGCTGTGCGGGCTGAAGAAGCCCAGCTCACCGGCGTCGTCCGAGACCTCGGCGTTCTCGTTGTCCTGTGCGCCCGCGTCGACCCGCCGGGCCGTGAAGGCCAGGTAGTAGCCGACCATGATGCACAGGCCGAAGGCGAGGAACAGCGCGGTGGTGCCCGCCGGCTCCTTCGACCACAGGCCATAGACGATCGCCATGGCCAGGACGAAGACGGAGAGCCAGATGAACATCTTGCCCTGGATCTTCACTTGCCCGCCTCCTTGCCGCCGGCGAGGGACTTGTCGTCCTCGGCGCCGTGACCGTTGTGCAGCGCGTCGAGGGCCGCGATCTCCGGGTGGTGCAGGTCGAACGCCGGGGATTCGGAGCGAATGCGCGGCAGGGTGAGGAAGTTGTGCCGCGGCGGCGGGCAGGACGTCGCCCACTCCAGCGAGCGGCCGTAGCCCCACGGGTCGTCGACCTCGACCTTCTTGCCGTACTTCGCCGTCTTCCAGACGTTGTAGAGGAACGGCAGGATCGACAGGCCCAGCACGAACGAGCTGATCGTCGAGATGGTGTTCAGCGCCGTGAAGCCGTCGGCCGCGAGGTAGTCCGCGTAACGCCGCGGCATGCCCTCGGCACCCAGCCAGTGCTGGACGAGGAACGTGCCGTGGAAGCCGATGAACAGCGTCCAGAACGTGATCTTGCCGAGCCGCTCGTCGAGCATCTTGCCGGTGAA
>NZ_JBVHQM010000045.1:0-44380 GCF_055567415.1 Streptomyces sp. NPDC026575 | reverse complement strand
GATCAAACGCCCCCGCGAACACCGGGAAGGAGGCATACAACTCACGGCCCATCCCCACCCACTGCGCACCCTGACCCGAGAACAAGAACGCCGTCCTGCCGCCGGAGTCGACGCCTTCGACCACGCCCGCCGGTGCGGTTCCGCGCACCAGCCCCTCCAGACCAGTCAGCAACTCCTCACGGCCCTGGCCCACCACCACCGCACGGTGCTCCAACGCCGCACGCGTCACCGCCAGCGAATATCCGATGTCCACCGGGTCCAGGCCGTCATCGCCCCGCACGTATTCCAGCAACCGCGCCGCCTGATCGCGCAGGGCTTCCTGCCCACTCCTCGCCGACAGCGGCCACACCACCGGCCCGCCCGACACCCGCTCCACCACCGGCTCCGACACCAAGCTATCCACCGGCTGCTCAATGATGACGTGCGCATTGGTACCACTGACGCCGAAGGACGAGATGCCCGCGCGGCGCGAGCCATCCTCACGCACCGGCCACTCACGCGCCTCGGTCAGCAACTCCACCGCACCCGCCGACCAGTCGACGTAGCGGGACGGCTGGTCTACGTGCAACGACTTCGGCAACACACCATGACGCATCGCCTCGACCATCTTGATGACGCCGCTGACCCCGGCGGCCGCTTGGGCGTGACCAATGTTCGACTTGACGGAACCGAGCCACAGCGGGCGGCCCTCGGGACGGTCCTGCCCGTACGTGGCGAGGAGTGCCTGCGCCTCGATCGGGTCGCCCAGCGTTGTGCCCGTGCCGTGTCCTTCGACAGCGTCGACCTCGGCGGCCGCCAGTCCCGCGTCGGCGAGGGCCTGACGGATGACGCGCTGCTGCGCGAGCCCGTTCGGTGCCGTCAGGCCGTTGGACGCACCGTCCTGGTTGACCGCCGAACCACGCACCACTGCCAGCGCTTCGTGACCGTTGCGCCGGGCGTCCGAAAGTCGCTCCAGCAGGAGCATGCCGGCGCCCTCGCCCCAGCCGGTGCCGTCAGCGGCGTCGGCGAAGGCCTTGCACCGCCCGTCGGGCGCCAGGCCACGCTGCCGACTGAAGGCGACGAACGGCGCGGGGGTGGACATCACCATGACGCCGCCCGCGAGGGCGAGGGCACACTCGCGCTTGCGGAGCGCCTGGGCCGCGAGATGGATGGCGACGAGCGACGAAGAGCAGGCGGTGTCGACGGTGAGCGTGGGGCCTTCGAGCCCGAGTGCGTACGCCACCCGGCCGGAGATGACGGCGGCTGCCGCCGCGGTGGACATGTAGGTCTCGGCGACCTCCGGGGCGCGCAGGAGCAGGTCACCGTAGTCCTGGATGCCGGAGCCGGCGAACACGCCGATCTGTCGGTCGCGTGCCGATGCCAGGTCGATGCCGGCCCGCTCGAAGGTCTCCCAGGAGACCTCCAGCATGAGGCGCTGCTGGGGGTCGGTGGCGAGTGCTTCGCGGGGGGACATGTCGAAGAAGGCAGGGTCGAACTCGGCGGCGTCGTGCACGAAGCCGCCCTCGCGCACGTAGCTGGTACCGGTGCGGTCGGCGTCGGTGCCCCGCAGGGCGTCGAGGTTCCAGCCTCGGTCGGCGGGGAACTCGGTGATCGCGTCGCGTCCCTCGGCCACGAGCCGCCACAGTGCCTCGGGGGAGTTCACCTCACCCGGGTAGCGGCAGCTCATGCCGATGATCGCGATCGGCTCCTGGTCCCTGGCCTCCAGCTCCTGCAAGCGCTGCTTGCTCTGGTGCAGGTCGGCCGTGACCCGCTTGAGGTAGTCGAGGACCTTGTCGTCGTTCGCGTTCGTCGTCATTCGTGCCTCACCACTGTCCGAGTCCGCCGGCCCTGTCAGGCCGAGCCGAGTTCCTTGTCGATGAACGCGAGTACGTCGTCAGCGCTCGCGGCTTGGAGCATGTCGCTCACGTCCGCCCCGTCGGGCGCGTCGCTCCGGCTCCGGGTGAGCCGGGTGACGAGGGACTGCAAGCGGTCCACGACGCGGTGGTCGCGGACCTCTTCCGGTGCGAGGGCCGCCACGGCCGCCTCGAAGCGGTCCAGTTCTGTCGTGATCGGTTCCCCTTCGTCCTCGCCGGTGCCGAGTTCGGTGCGCAGGTGGTCGGCGAGGGCGGCGGGGCTGCCGTGGTCGAAGACGATGGTGGCGGGCATGCGCAGGCCGGTGGCGGTGTTCAGCCGGGTCCGCAGTTCGACGGAGGACACCGAGTCGAAGCCGAGGTCAGTGAAGGCCCGCCGCGGTTCCACGGCGGTGGCGGAATCGTGTCCGAGCACGGCTGCTACGTGGGTGCGGACCAGGTCGAGCAGTATTCGGCCGTGCTCGGACGCGGGCAGGGCGGCGAGCTGTGCGCGTACCACCGGCTCAGCAGTCGGTTCCGTGCTCGTGCCGTCGGCATCCAGTGCGGTGCGTGCTTCGGGCAGCTCGTCGAGCAGCGGGCGGGGGCGGGCGAGGCTGTAGGTGGGGGCGAAGCGTGCCCAGTCGAAGTCGGCGACGACCAGGTTGGGCTCCGCGCCCTCGACGGCCTGCCGCAGCGCGGCGACTGCGGTCCTCGTGTCCATCGCCGGCGCACCGGTGCGCCGCATGAACTCGGCGATCTCCTCGTCGACCATGCCGCTGTCCAGCGGGCCCCAGGCCACGGAGGTCGCGGTGAGTCCACGGGCCCTGCGCCGGTGCGCGAGGGCGTCGAGGTAGGCGTTGGCGGCGCCGTAGGCGGCCTGCCCGGCGCTTCCCCAGACGGCGGCACCGGACGAGAACAGCACGAAGGCGTCGAGGTCGCGGTCGGCGAGGAGTTCGTCGAGTACCAGCGCTCCACCGATCTTCGCGCGGCCCACCTCGGCGAAGTCGGCGAGCGTGGACCGGGACAGCGGGGTGTCCGGCTGGGACACCCCGGCGGCGTGGACGACGGCCGTCAGCGGCGCGTCGGCGGGAAGGGAGTCGAGCAGCTTGCCCATCGCGTGCCGGTCGGTGACGTCACAGGCGGCAAGCGTCACCCGCGTGCCGAGGGAGTCGAGTTCCTTGTCCAGCTCCGTCATGCCCTCGGTCGTCCTGCCGCGGCGGCTGGTGAGGACCAGGTGCTCGGCCCCGCTGTGCGCGAGCCAGCGCGCCACATGCGCGCCGACACCGCCGGTGCCGCCGGTGATCAGTACCGTGCCGTGGGGGTTCCACGGCCGGTGCGCGGGGGCGTCACCGTCCTGTCCGGCGCGGACCAGCCGCTTGGCGTACAGCCCGCCGGTGCGGATCGCGAGCTGGTCCTCCGTCTGCCCGTCGCCCAGCACGGCGCACAGGCGACGTACCGCGGCGGGGTCGGGGTCCGGCGGTATGTCGACCATGCCGCCCCACAGCTCCGGGTGGTCGAGGGTGAGTGCCGCCGCGGCGCCCCAGAGCGATGCCTGGAACGGGGCGGTCAGCTCTTCGGAGGAGCCCACGGCCACGGCGCCGGAGGTGACGCACCAGATCCGGGTGTCCACGCGCGCGTCCGTCACGGCCTGCACGAGGCTGACAGTGGCTGCCGTGCCGAGCGACACGGTGGGGTGTTCGGGGTGGTGGCGGTCGTCGAGCGCCAGCAGCGACAGCACACCGGCGACCGGCCCGGCGCCGGTCCCGGCCGTGAGATCGCCGAGGCGGCCGGCGAGTTCGGCGCGATCGGTGCCGTGGGTGGGAACCTCCACCGGTACGACGTGCGCGCCGTGTTCGATGAGGCCGTCGATGATCGTGGCCACCCGTGCGTCGCCGTTGTGGCCACCGGGGACCATGACCAGCCAGGTGCCCGTCAGGGCGGGTGCGTCGAGGTCGGCCAGTGCGGTCCACCTCAGCCGGTAGCGCCATGAGTCGCGCGTCTGCTGGTCCAGCACGTCCTGCCGCCACTGCGTCATGGCGGGCAGTACCTGCTCCAGTGCCACGGGGTCGGTGCGCAGGCGGTCGGCGAGCGCGGGGACGTCGGCCCGCTGCACGGCGTCCCAGAAGGCCGTGTCCGCCGGGTTGCCGGCCGGTGCGGGTGCCGAGGTGGCCGGCGTGTGTTCCCAGTAGCGCCGGTGCTGGAAGGCATAGGTGGGGAGGTCGACGGGCTGGGCTCCCTGACCGTGGAAGAACGTCCGCCAGTCCACGTGCACGCCTCGGGTGTGCGCCGTGCCGAGGGCCATGACGAGCTCCCCCACCTCGTCCCGGCCCTTGCGCAGGGCCGGGACGAAGGCGGTGTCGTAGTCGCCGGTCAGGCATTCGGGCCCGGTCGCGGAGAGTGTCGCTCGGGGGCCGAGTTCGATGAAGGTGCTCACACCCTTGGCTTCCAGCCAACGCACCATGTCCTGGTAGCGGACGGTCTCGCGTACGTGGCGTACCCAGTGGTCGGCGGTGAGGGGGCCGGTCGGTTCGCCGGTGACGCCCGACAGCAGCGGGATGGACGGTGAGCCGTAGGTGAGGCCCTCCGCGATCCGGCGGAACTCCGCGAGCATCGGCTCCATCAGTGGTGAGTGGAAGGCGTGGGAGACGGTCAGGGGCTGGCTGCGGTGTCCTTCGGCGGTGAGGGTGGCCACCACCTCGGCGACATCGCTCTCCGCTCCGGAGAGGACCACGGAGTCCGGGCCGTTGACGGCCGCGATGCCCATCTGCCCGGTCAGCAGCGGCAGTACTTTCTCCTCGGTGGCGCGTACAGCGACCATCACGCCGCCGGCGGGCAGGGCCTGCATCAGCCGGCCGCGTGCGGCCACCAGGGTGGTGGCGTCCTCCAGCGACAGGACGCCCGTGACGTGGGCGGCGGCGAGCTCTCCGATCGAGTGGCCCGCCAGGTAGTCGGGGACCACTCCCCACGACTCCATCAGCCGGAAGAGTGCGACCTCCACCGCGAACAGTGCCGCCTGGGTGTACGCGGTCCGGTCCAGGTCGGTGTCGTCGTTCCACACCACGTCGCGCAGGGGACGTTCCAGGTGGGGGGCGAATGCGGCGCACACGGCGTCGAAGGCGGCCGCGTAGGCCGGGAAGACGTCGTACAGCTGGCGGCCCATGCCCAGGCGCTGCGACCCCTGGCCGGTGAAGAGGAAGGCGGTCTGTCCGTGCGGACGTGCCACGGCGGACGCGGCTGCCGGGGAGGGCCGCCCCTCGGCCACCGTCCGCAGCCCGCTCAGGAGCGCCTGTTGGTCGTCGCCGACCACCACTGCGCGGTGTTCGAGCGCCGCGCGGGTGACGGACAGGGAGTAGCCGACGTCCACCGGGTCCAGTTCGGGGCGCGGCCCGACATGGTCCAGGAGGCGTGCGGCCTGCTCGCGCAGGGCGTTCGGAGAGGTGCCGGACAGGATCCAAGGCACGGTGGGCAGCGGGGCGCGAGGCACCAGGGCCGGCGTCTCCTCCCCGGTCGCCGCGACAGTGTCCTCGTCGACGGCCGGGGGCTCCTCGATGACGACGTGGGCGTTGGTACCGCTGACGCCGAAGGAGGAGATGCCCGCGCGGCGCGGCCGGGTGCCGACGGGCGGCCACGGCATGGTCTCGGTGAGCAGCCGGACGTTCCCCGCCGACCAGTCCACCTGTGCGGTGGGTTCGTCGACGTGCAGCGTGCGTGGCAGGGTGCCGTGGCGCATCGCCATCACCATCTTGACGATGCCACCGACACCGGCTGCGGCCTGGGCGTGCCCGATGTTGGACTTCAGCGATCCGAGCCACAGCGGGCGGTCGCCGGTCCGCTCCTGTCCGTACGTGGCGAGCAGTGCCTGGGCCTCGATGGGGTCGCCCAGCTTCGTGCCGGTGCCGTGTGCTTCGACGGCGTCGACGTCGGCGGCGGTCAGGCCGGCGTCGGTGAGGGCCTGTTGGATGACGCGTTGCTGGGCGGGGCCGTTCGGTGCGGTCAGGCCGTTGCTGGCGCCGTCCTGGTTGACGGCCGAGCCGCGTACGACCGCCAGGACCGGGTGGCCGTTGCGCCGGGCGTCCGACAGTCGTTCCACCAGCAGCCAGCCGACGCCCTCGCCCCAGCCGGTGCCGTCGGCGGTGTCCGCGAAGGCCTTGCACCGTCCGTCGGGCGAGAGCCCGCCCTGGCTGCTGAAGCCCACGAAGGCGTCCGGGGTGGCCATCACGTTGACGCCGCCCGCGAGTGCCAGGGTGCACTCACCGGAGCGGAGCGACCGGACGGCCCAGTGCAGGGCGACGAGCGAGGACGAGCAGGCGGTGTCCACGGTGACCGCCGGCCCTTCCAGGCCGAGGCTGTAGGCCACCCGGCCCGAGGCGAGGGCCCCGGTGCTGTGGTTGTACGCGTAGTCGTGGTAGACCATCCCGACGAACACGCCGGTACGGCTGCCCGTCAGTGTGGTGGGGTCGATGCGGCCCCGTTCCAGGGCTTCCCACGCGGTCTCCAGGAGCAGGCGCTGCTGCGGGTCCGTCTCCCGTGCCTCGCGCGGGCCGATCCTGAAGAACTCGGCGTCGAACTGGTCCGCTTCGTGCAGGAAACCACCGCGCCGCGTGTAACTCTTCCCGGGCTTCCCCGGGGCCGGGTCGTAGATCCCCGCGATGTCCCAGCCGCGGTTCGCGGGGAATTCGGAGGTGGCGTCCTCGCCGGCTGCCACCAGTTCCCAGAGGTCTTCGGGTGAGTTCACCCCGCCGGGGTAGCGGCAGCTCATGGCGACGACGGCGATCGGTTCGTGCTCCCGCGCCTGGACGTCGTGCAGCCGACGACGACTCTGTTTCAACTCGGCGGTGGCACGCTTGAGGTAGTCGCGCAGCTTGTCGTCGTTCACCAACAACACCAACCAATCTGACCTGCGGGCTGCGCCGCGCGGAAAGAACCCTGCCCGGACCCTCGCGCCCCGGGTAGGGCTCTGCTCTGCTGTGGTTCCTTCAGCTCACCGGGTACGTGCGGCGTCCATCACCTTGCGGACGGCCGCCACCGTGCGGTCGACGTTCTCCTGGGCCGACAGCGGCCTGAGTTCGGCCGACAGGACCTCGGCGGAGACGGGCACGTCGACGCCCTTGTCATCCAGGGTGCGCAGGAGCCGGACGAGGTCAAAGTCGCCCTCACCGGGGAGCTTGTTGTGATGGAGACAGTCGTCCATCCGGGATTCCTGCGGCTCCGCCGCGGCGTCCCGCAGCTCCACGCCGAAGACGGACTCGGCGGGCAGCCGGTCGAGAGCGGTCCAGGGGTCGGGGTCCCGGAAGAAGTGCCAGGTGTCGACGACGAACCCGCCGTTGGGGCGGCCGGCCGCCAGGATCAGGTCCGCCGTGTCCGCGTAGTCGAATCCGGGGTTCACGGACTGCGTCTCCATGGCCACCGAGATGCCGTGCTCCGCGGCCCGGTCGCACACGGCGGCGAAGCGTTCGACGACCTCGTCACGGGGCGGCAGATCGGTCGGCGTCATGATGACCGTCTTGATCCGCTCGATGCCGAACGTGCCGGCCAGCTCGTACATGCGCTCTTCGCGATCACGCGCCATCTGCTGGTACTCGGGATACTTGTCACCGAAGTGCCACGCGAACAGGATTTGCAGTTCGCCTATCGAGACGCCATGCGTGTCCAGCACGCCACGCAGTTCGTCCGCTGTACGGGTCTTGAGCAGCTCATCGAATTCGTCGGCGTCGAATCCGATTCCGGTCACCTCGTCCCCTGACGCCGCGGCCACGCGTTCGTCGAAGGAGTAACGCGGCGTCTCCCCCATGGGGACACCGAGCAGGTGAAGATAGGGCAGGAATACTCCCTGCCGGTCGAGCAGGCTCATGTGCGACTCCGATTCCCGTGTCGACAGGCAACGTGGACCGGGCTCCATTCAAACGAGGGGTGCGGAGCCACACCACCGGGTCCGCCCCCTAACCCGGTCCACCACCCCCTATCATCAGGACCACGGGCTGCCGGGAGACGGCCTGCGTTCCCGTCACACGGCATCGACGCTGAAGTCGATGGGCAGCTCTTCCCGCCTTCTGATATTCAGCTTCCGGTATACGCGGGTCAGATGTTGTTCCACGGTACTGACGGTGACGTAAATGCGGGCGGCTATCTCTCTGTTGGAATAGCCGGCGGACGCCAGGAGTGCCACGCGCCGCTCGGAACTGCTGAGCTTCGCGAAGTGGTCCTTGGTACCGGGTTTGTGCGCGGCTTTCGGGCCGGGCTGGGGTGGCGGGGTGTCGGCGAGCGCCGCCGGGCGGGTCTGTGTGCCGTAGCAGTTCTTGCCGATTCGGCGTCCTCTGCGCGCCACCGTCCTCGCCTGCGCCCAGTTGCCCATGACGCGGTGCGCGTCGCTGAGGTCGGCGAGCACCCGGGATGTCTCGTACCGGTCGTCGCTGCGCTGCAAGGCGCCCAGCGCACGTTCCAGGACGGCAGGGCGCTCGTCGGCCGGCCGGAGCGCCGCGAGGCAGCGGAGCGTGATGCCGTACGCGCGGGGCAGGTCAGCCGCGCCGGACTGAGCCAGGGCCTCCTCGGCCAAGGCGGCGGCCCGGCCTTGCCGTCCCATGCGGAGCCAGGCTTCGGCCGCGCCCACCCGCCAGGGGGCGAGCGACGGTGTGTCGACCCGCCACTGGACCATCCGGTCCCCGCACGCCATGAAGTCGGCCAGCGCCGCGTGCGGCCGGTCGGCGGCGAGGTGGTGCCGGCCGCGCGCGTACAGGTAGTGCAGGCCCGCGCGTGTCTCGAAGAGGGCGGGGTTGATCGGTCGGCTCAGGAAGTCCGCCGCGGCTTGGAGGTTACCGGCAGCCGTATGCGCTTCGACCAGGGTGGCCAACAGCAGCCCGCCGCTGTCGTTCCAGCCGTGCGGCTCCATCAGGGGCAGCGCCCGCTCCGCCAGTTCCACCGCCACGTCCAGTTTCCCCTGGCGCAGGGCGACGAGAGAGCGGAACGAATGGATCGCCGCCTGCCACGCGGGTTCGTCGCGGCCACGCGTCCTGACCAGCAGGTGCTCGCACCAGCGGGAGGCGGCGGCGAGCTGGTCCGAGTAGACGAGGGCGAGCATCGCGCACAACATGGACAGGGCATTGCCGTCAGCCGTGCCGACCTTCTCCAGTGCCCGCTCTACCGGGCGCAGCGAGCGGACGTCCGCGGTGCGTTGCAGGATGTCGGCCAGTGCTTGGGGGGCGCCGAGTACGGGTGAGTCGTGGAGCGGGGAGCGGGTGGGTGGTGTCCCGGGGTGCGGCGTCATGCCGAGCCGGGCGGACAGGCCGGGGTAGCTGGTCGCCAGGACGAGGCGCGTCACCTGTCCCTCCGTGCCCAGTGCCGCGAGGTCGCACCCGTCGGTGAGGTGCCTGATGATGTCGATCGCGTCGTCGAAGTGGAGGGACGTCAGCCGGGCCCGGGCCACCCGCAGTGCGTCGTCCGCCGCTACGCGCCCGGCCAGGATGGGTGCCTTGAGGGCGAGGAGGCGTGCGTGGGAGGCCGGGGGGTCCACGAGCCCGTACATCTCGGCGATCCGGGTCTTGAGTGCGTAGCGGCGCATCTCGTCGGAGCAGCAGTCCACGGCGAATTCGAGGTAGCCGATGCTGCGTGCGGTGTCGCTCTCGGCCACCGCGTTGCCGGCCGCCTCCTCAAGGACCGGCAGTACCCACGGCTGCGGCAGCGGCCCGGCGGCGAGCAGTCGGTCGACGACGGCGGTGACCGGGCCGCCCGCCTCGTACACGATGCGGGCCGCTTCGTAGCGGAGGGCCCCGAGTTCGTCGGCGGACATCGCTTCGAGAACCGCAGCGCCGGTCGGCGGGTACCGGAAACGCATGTTCCTCAGCACGCCGGCGGTGGACAGTTGCCGCACCACGCGACGCGTCACGCCGATGTCGGCACCGCTGAGCCGGCTGACCGTCGGCAGGTCCGCGGCCCCGTCCAGTGCGGCGATGCAGCGGGCCACCCGGACGGCGAGCGCCCCCATGCGGTGTACGCAGTGCAGTACGGCCCGGCGGAGCGCGTCCCCTTGCACCTGTCCGCCTGTCCAGGAAACCGCCCGCAGTACGTGGACCAGCAGCGGATTGCCGCCGGTGAGCCGGTGGTACCGCGGTGCGAGGGCAGCCGACTCGGCCTCCCCCATGTGCTCGCTCAGCAGCCGGGCGATGCCGTCGGCGGACAGCGCTCCGGTCGTGATGCGGCGGGTGTTCGCGCCTTCCAGGAGGCTGCGCAGGACGGCGGGGGCCGCCGGGCTGCACTGCGGGTCCCAGGTGAAGACGAGCGCCAGGGGCCGGTCACGCAGCGCCTGGGCCAGATAGTGCAGGCAGTGGACCGATTCCGGGTCGGCGTACTGGATGTCGTCGACGGAGATCAGCACCGTGCCGTTGGCCGTCAGTTCCGCTACCGCTCGGTATGCCTCACGGGCCACGGCGACGACATCGTCGGCGGCACCGCCCGACCGTCGATCCGACGTGCTCGAAATCCGCCGCACGACGTTCCGGAGGTCCAGGATGTTTCCGAGGACGGCGTACGGGAGATCCTGTTCACCCGGGGCCGCCACAGCGCTGAGAACGGTCACGCCCAAGGCGGCCGCATTGCCCTCCAGGGACCGTAGGAGTGCCGTCTTCCCCATGGTCGCGCCACCACTGATGACCGTGACGACGCTTCGCCCTGCGACAGTTTCCGACAGCATGTCATTCAACTGCCTGACCGTCCGGTCGCGCTCCACCAACAACACCCGCGCTTACCCCCGTAAAACCACTCTGCATTTCCTTGGAAGGCAGAGCCCGCCGCTCATGGCCGCTACGACCCCCGAACAGGTGCAGAGAGGGTGTGACACCCGGGCGACGGCTACACCGCGTAGGCGGTGAACGCGCGTAGAGTAATCGATCATCCCCTCTGGGTCGGACGATACCCTCGCGCACCCCGCGACGCGCCCCCTAATGATTAGGGGTGCAACTGGCGCCGGGAAGGCGGCTGGTGAGGGCTTCCTACGGAGGCGGAGCGCAGCGGGGGCGGGTCCGCCACGGCAGGTGACGGCGTGCACGCGGACTTCCGCTTCCCGGTCACCCCAGCGCTCGTCCAGCCCTTTCCGGGCGGTGGTCGTACGGTGACCCCAGCACCGACGGCACGCCGCTGACCGGCATCGACATGAGCGGACCGGCCTGCGGTACACCCCACGGCCACCCCATGCGCCGCCCGCGAGGGCCCCTCCCTGAGTCGGGCCCCGTGGCCACCGGCCGGCCGATCGGCTCCGCACGCCGGTGATCACCGGTGACGGCGCTCACCCCTGTCCACCCCACCAGCGGAATTGCGGGCCATAGCACAGGGATTCATCGAGCGGTAAAGCTGCATACATCAGCCGCACACCGGCTCCGCCGTGACGCACGACAGCTTCGATACCGCCGCACGGAGAGGCGGGTGCGGTCCCACCGAGCCGGCATAGTGGTCGGCGGGGTGAATACCCGGCCGGGCTCGCCTTTTTGCAAACCCTTGACCATGAGTGGACGGCCTCCACTTGACCCCACCACCACCCCTCCTTACCGTTGCCACAGCATACGATTTTCGACTAGGACGGGCGCGGCGCAGAAGGTCGGCGCGGACCACGCCTCCCACAGGCTGATGTGTGTCGAATTCGGGGGACTGTTTACATGTTTTTGACAGGCCGTAAAAATGTGACCGACGAACTCCATGATTTATCCCGGGAAGTTGACGGGGGAACACCGGCCGCCGCGGTAATCAGTGGCGCGACGGGCATGGGGAAAACATCGACCCTGACCGCTTTAAAGGACTGGGCCACGGCCGAAGGTTTCGCGACGCTGAGCGCCCGGTGCGAACCCGCGGAACGTGACCAACCCTTTTCCGCGGTGCGTCGACTCATCAGCGGTATCGATGCCATGGATCTCCCGGTCCCGTCCGCACCCATCGAAACCATCGGCGCCAGGACCGAACTACTCGCCACTGCACAGAAGGCATTCGCCTCGGTGTCGGCCCGGGCCGGGAAGAGGACCCTCCTCATCGGCGTCGACGACGTCCAGTACGCCGACGCGCACTCACTCCGCTGCTTCCAGTACATGGCGCACTGGGCGACCCGATTACCCGTCCTCCTGGTGTGCACCTGGGACCGGCCGCACGACCAGAGGGCCGCGCCCGTCGAGGAGCTCATGTACCACCCCTCCGTGCGCCGCATCCAGCTCGATCCGCTGCCCGTCGCGGATGTCGCGCGTATGGCCGCCCAGCGGCACGGACACCGTGCGGCAGGACGTATCGGGGAGACCGTGCACGCACAGTCGGGTGGGAACACGCTGCTGGCGGAGGCCCTGCTGCACGAGGACGGCGGCGACCGGTTCCGCCGTGCGGTGTTGGGGTGCCTCCGCCAGGCCGGCGACCTCACGTGTGAGACGGCCCGCGCCGTAGCGGTGCTGGGCGAGTGGGCCGACATCCACCTCCTGAGCCGGCTGAGCGACACCAGCCCGCAGGTGACGCGGCGGATCGTGCACAGACTGGCCGAGGTCGGCATCCTCGACGGACTCCGTTTCCGACACGCCCCGGCCGGCGCGGCCGTTCTCGCCGACATCCCTCGGGAGAAGGAGGTAAGCCTGCGTCACCGAGCGGCACGCCTGTTGCACCAGGACGGAAGACCGTCGGCCGCCATCGCCGCGCAGCTGCTGGCGGCCGGCCCGCTGCCGGAGGACTGGACGCTCTCCACCCTGGAGGACGCCGCGAACGATGCCTTGGCGAACGACCAGGCGGCGCTGTCGATGCAATGTCTGCAGTTGCTCAGCCAGTGCTGCTCCGACAAGCACCGGCGCAACAACGTCAAGGCACTCATGGCGGGGGTCGACTGGCTGCGCGCTCCGTCCGAGTCGGTACCCCGGCTGCTGGACCTGAAGGACCAGGTGCTCGACGGGGAAGTGGCCGACGGCCTCGAACTGGGCGCTGCCGCCCTCCTGCTCTGGAACCTCCGCTTCGACGACGCACTGGAGATCACCACGCGTCCGGGCGGCGGTTCTGCGGCGACCGGCCCGGACGCCGCCGACCACGTGTACGTCCGACTCCTGGCCCTCTCGACCTACCCGGGACTCAGTGACCGTTTCGGGGAGCCGGCCGCCGCGCTTCCGCGCGGGACCGATAGGACGGCCCAGGCAGCGTGGTCGCCGGCCGTGCGCGCACACCACGCGCTCGTGCAGGTACTGGGCCAGCAGGCGGACGAGCACACCATCGCGCGGGCGGAACAGGTCCTGCAGGACGGTGGTTTCTCGTACGACTCCCTGAAGGCCATCGAACCCGCCCTGCTCTCGCTGGTGTACGCGGACCTCCTCTCCCCCGCGGCCACCTGGTGCGACCGCTTCCTGAACGGCTTGAGGAGCCATGACCTGCCCGCGTGGCACGGGGTGATCCGAGGGATCAGCGCACTGATCTCCCTCCGCGAGGGACACCTGGACGTCGCCGTACAGGAGGCGGAGCAGGCCCTCGCACACACCCTGGGCCCGGAGTGGAACGAGAGCTCCGTACTGACACTCGCGACTCTGGCCGAAGCACACACGGCCATCGGCTCGCACGAGATCGCGGCGGAGCTGTTCACGCGTCCGGCACCCGACTCGATCCTGGAGACCCGGGCCGGCCTCCACTACCTGCACGCCCGTGGACGGCACCAATTGGCGGTGGGCCAGGGCCGTGCGGCCCTGGCCGACTTCCTGAGGTGCGGGGAGCTGATGGTCCGCTGGAACATCGACACCCCGGCGGTCGCCCCCTGGCGGGCCGGTGCGGCGGAGGCGCTGCTATCACTCGGCGAGCGCCCGCGCGCCGCCGCACTGCTCGAATCCCCCGGTCCGCCTTCCGGCCTCCCCCTGGTCCGTTCCCAGGGCATCCGGCTGCGGTGCCTCGCCGCCACACGCGAGATCCAGGAGCGGCCCCCGATACTGGAACGGGCACTCCAGGCGCTGCAGCAGAGTGGCGACCGCTACCAGACAGCGCAGGCTCTGGCCGACCTCAGCGAGACCTACCAGGCGCTGGGTAGCAAGGCCAAGGCCCGTACGGCGGCGCGCCGGGCGCGCCGGATCGCGGAGAGCTGCCATGCGGACAAGCTCTGCCGCACCTTGATATCGGCCTACGTGCCGCCTGTTCAGCAGCCGCAAGAGCCCAGCGCGGCAGGGATGGGCGGCGACAAGTTCGCCAAGCTCAGTGACTCCGAACGCCGGGTGGCGATTCTGGCCGCCCAGGGGTTCACCAATCGCGAGGTCTCGGACAAGCTCCACGTCACGGTGAGCACCGTCGAGCAGCATCTGACCCGTGTCTACCGCAAGATGCACATCAGGAACCGCGAGGAGCTCCCCACCGAGTTCCACATCGACGCGGCTCATCTCGTGTGACTCCCGGAGCGTCGCCCCCTTCCGTGGTGTGAGTGCGGCAGCCCGCGTCAGCGCACGCCGTCGGTCTCGTCGCAGAAGACGAGACCGGCGGCCCGCATCTCCCCCAGCCACAGGTCGAGCTCCAGGTGCACCCACACCGGGTCCACCTCCCACCGCGCGGCCAGGGTCTGCACCGCCAGGTCGGTGCGGCCGGCGTGCTGTTGCAGCGCGATCCACATGGCCGCGTTGGACGGTGCGTACCGATAAGATTCGCCGGCCCACCCGGAATACAGCTCCAGGCATCCGTTTTCCAGAACGGTTACCGTCGTGTCCCTCGCGGGCCTGATCGTCACGTGTCCTCCATAGCCGACAAAAGCATGTCTGCATTTACCGTCACGGTCTCGCGACAGCCCCCGTAACGACCATTACCCCAGTGTGTCCGAGCGGGAATCACTCGGCAATGGACATCGACACCGGATGAGGCTGCCACTTCGGTGAACCATGAAGAGTAGCCTTACGCACATTGCTTTCACCCACCCAGAACGGGACAATGCAGCGCTTTGGTGCGGACAGAAAAGGAGCCGGTCACACGCGACGGGGGACACGCGTGACCGGCAGTCAAAGGGGCGGGCGGCTACGGGTGGTTACCCGGCCGCCTCGACCAGGGCACGGGCTCCGTCGGACAGGTTCTTCGACAGGCTCTCGCTGAGCGCGCCTCCCAGGTCTTCGCTGCCCGGGCCGTCCAGCTCCACTCTGTGCGTGACCCGCGAGCCGCCTTCAGGCAGCGCCACGACCTGGCAGATAGTGCGCAGGACCACCGATTCATTGACGGGCGATTCCATGACGAACCGCTCTCCGTCGACCACGGAGGTCAGCTTGAAAGGCACTCCGCCGTACGCCGCGGAAGTGATCACTCCCTCGCCGCCCGTGGTGAACTCACCCGCCAGCTCGACCTTTTCGGTACCGGGGTTCCACGCCGGCCAGCTGTTCAGATCCACGTACTGCCCCCACACGGCGCTCGGCTTCGCGGTGGCGTCAATGCTTATTTCGTGATTCCACATGGTCGCTCCCAAAAAATTCTGCACCCGGGGCCGCTTCCCACGCCCGGGTCCCAGGCACCGTCGAGCCCGAGCTCCCGCACCCGGCTCCCCGGACGGCATGGACCGCCGAGCGGGTAAAGCGTATGCCCTACACTTCTGAGTGTACGTTATACGCGTTGGCGGGAGGAGCGTCAACGCGGGTCTTTCACAGGGGATTTCAGAAGGGCTATGGACCACTCCGGTACAGGGAGGGTCAGTAGGCCGGCCTTGCTGCCGCCAGGGAGCACGGGACCTCGATCGTCACCATGGTGGGGCCGCCCACCGGGCTGCTGACGGCCATCACGCCGTCGAACGTGCCCAGCCGCCGCTCCACTCCGCTGAGCCCCGAACCAGCGGCCGCCACCGCGCCACCGCGCCCGTTGTCGGTCACCGACACCTTCAGCATCCCGTCCCGGTACTCCATGTCCATCCAGATCCGCTCCGCACCGGAGTGCTTCACCGCGTTCGTCAACAGCTCACTGACGGCGAAGTACACGCACGACTCCACCGGTTCGGGCATGCGCCCCGGCACCTCGATGTCGACCTCGACGGGAATCGGCATGCGCAGCGCGAGCGCCTCGCCAGCGGCCGCGAGGCCCCGCTCGGCGAGGACCGGCGGGTGAATGCCGCGGACCAGGCCACGCAACTCATCGAGCGCGTCCGCCGAATCACTGCGAGCCTTCGCCAAGAGGTCCTTGGCCTTCGCGGGGTCCTTCTCGATGAGTGCCTCGATGGTGCCGAGGCTCATGCCCATGGCCACGAGCCGCGCCTGTGCCCCGTCGTGCAGGTCACGCTCGATGCGGCGCAGCTCGGCGGCGGAGGTGTCGACCGCGTCGCTACGGGTCTTGGTCAACTGCTCGACCCGCTGCTCCAGGCCCTCCCGGGGCGCGAGCACCGCTCGGGTGAGCTCGAAGTGACCGCGCAGCAAACGGTGGTTGAAAAGAGCCGCGGCACCGAGGAACACCGTACCGAGGGCGGCCGTGGCGAGGCCGGACACCGGGCCGCCGACCGGCACGAAGGCGTACCAGTAACCGATCTGGTCGCCCACCGAGAACCAGACGCCCAGGGCGAGCGTGTATCCCTCGATGGCGTAGCCGATGAGCGCGGCCGGCATCAGCGCGGTGACGAACCCACCGGACATGTCGACGACCAGCCAGCGCAGGTCCCGCCACGTCGCCGGGTCCTTGAGCATCAGGCTGCACTGCTCCAGCTGACCGATGATTCCTTTGCGCAGGTCGGCGGGGAAGGGCCGGTACGCGGGCGGAATGCGCACGCCGTACCACTCGGCGGCGAGGACGCGCCGCACGTGGGCGAACCAGCGCACCAGCCGGAGCATCCACGGCGTGGTGAAGGCGCCGACGCCGAGGGCGATGAAACCGATCGAGAGCGCCGTCCCGATGAACAACACGAGCGAGCCGGCCAACGAAACCACTGACAGTGCCAGCCCCCGCAGGCCGGCCAGTGCCGCCTTCCCCAGTCGCATCCCGGTACTCCCTCGCGTCACCACGGTCCCGTCCCTCGGGCCTGGCATCAGTCTGCCGGGCGCTGCTCGGCAGGTCACTGGCCCGAGGCACCCGGGCTCGGGGTGTACCCAGCACCACCTCGGCCGGCCCACCGGCCGGACTTCGCGGCATCGCCGGAGTCCGCGAACGCGGTGGTGACGGGGACGGCAGAGTGACGGCGGCGACGGGGTGACGGGGGCGGGCAAGAAACTGACCTCGGCGTCCCCTTCCACGATGACGACGGCGCGGGCGAAGAAGAGGTTGGCCTTGGTGACGTCGAGAAAGCGGGACAGGAAGGCGTAGTCGTCGGCGCTGAGGGAGGTGTGGTCCGGGGGGCTAGGCTGAAGGCGGCGCCTCTGGCTATCAGGGTCAGGTGCTCGACAGGGGTGGCCGAGGCGAGGTTGGGGCTGTGAGTGGTGCAGATGACCTGTACCGGCTTGGCGGGCATGGCATTCTCGGCGTCGTCGGCACGTTCGCGCAGCAGGTCCATGATGCGGGTCTGCAGCTGCGGGTGCAGATGGGCCTCGGGCTCTTCGATCAGCAGCAGCGGGGCAAGGTCGCTGTTGCCGAGCAGGAGCAGTTCGGCGGCCATGAACAAGGCGTTGCTGTATCCCAGGCCGCGGCGGGTCCACTCGCCGGCGTCCCCGAACAGCATCAGCTCCAGGCGTTCCAGGGCACGGGCGAGCGTCGCATCACCGGGCACGGTGATCTCACCTCGCAGCCTGTTGGAAGTCGTCCGGGGTGACCCTGTGATAGTCCCCGGCCGTCGTCTGCAGGCACAGACGTATGGCGTCGATGATGGCCGTCTTGCCGCTGTCGTTCTCACCGACCGTCACTGTCTCCCGGCAGGGCGGGCAGTGGAGCGTCGCCCTGACGGGTGCAGGCCAGCACTACCTGGCGCACGGCACTTACCCTCCTCGCGGGTCACGCCCGCCCAAGACCCAGGCCACCGCTCCACGACCTCGGTCCCCCCGAGCGCACGAAGCTCCGGCCACCGGGCGGACGCCAAGTCCTCCTTCACAGCCTCGTGTCACCTTCACGGAACAGCTGCTGCAGGAGCTTGCGGACGCCGGCGGCCGGATCGTCAAGAGCGGCAGCGGTCCGGACTTGGAGAAGTGGCCGTCCCGCGTCGCCGCGGCACGTAGGTCCACAAGGGTCCCGGAGACGAAGGAGCTGTACGGAGGTTGGTGCCGTGGCGGGTACGAGATCAAGCTCGTCGACATCCCCGCCTGGCGCCTTGCCGTCCTCAAACCCATCTCCGTACCGTCGCGGCTCGTACGTCCGCACACGGTGGTACAGGCCATGCAGAGCGAAACCCAACCGCTGGGCCTCACGAAGCCCGTCCAAGGACGTGCCCTCCGGCTCATCCAGGCGCTCATCACCGCTGCCGAGGCCACAGGACATGCCACTTCTGCTGGACAGACCGGCTTCGCTCCCCCGTCTCATCGCCGCCGCAGCGCACCTCCCCACTTCACCATCACCGCACGGGGCCAGACCGTGGGGTTCCTTGTCCTCCAGGAGCAAGACCGGACCGAGCACGTCGCCACCGAGAGAGAACTTGCCGCGGCCAAAAAGGACTCCTGGGTCAGGATCCCCCGCTTCGACCACACCCCGTCCGAACGCCTCCGCTTCGTGCTCAGCGGTGGCCAGCCGCACCGGGCGAGCGAATGGGCCGACACCCCCGGCCGCCCCCTTGAAGAGCAGCTCGCCGAGATCGCCCAAGAGATCACTCTCCGCGGCGAGGCCGCTGAACGCAGACGCCAGGAAGAGATCGAAGCTGCACGCCAGAAGCGCATCCGCTGGGAAGCCGCCATGGACGAAGCCCGCATCCGGTACGCGGAGGCGTACCGCATCAAGCACCTCGAAGCGCAGGAAGCGGCTTGGCGCCACGCCACCCGTTTGACCGAGTACGTAAGCGCTGTGCGCGCGCAAGTCGAGGCCATGCCGCCGGGGCAGGCCAGAACCGACGCCGAAGCATGGACCAGCTGGGCAGCGACCACCGTCGAGCGCCTCGACCCGCTGAGCTCACCGCCCCGGTTGCCCGACGTCCCCGAACCGCAAGCCGACGACCTAAGGCCCTTCCTCGGGCACTGGAGCCCTTACGGACCGACCTATTGAGCGCCCCTGCCCGACGAACTACGGCATGCAGGAACTCGACTTAATGTCTTCAAGTTTCTGCAAAGACAGCCCGCCGGAACGCGCCCTCCACCTGGCACGACCTGCACGATCAGTCAGATGACGCCCCGTCAGACCGAGCGTCATTTGAGCGTCACGAGCGTCATTTCAGCGTCAAGATATCGCCCGTAACGCCCACACCGCACATAGTGCGCACGGACAAAACCCCAGGTCAGGCGCCCTTTGCTGCCCGCTCAAGGATGACAACGCACTCCACATGATGCGTCACCGGAAACAGATCGAAGGCCCGCATCCGCCGCGGCGCGTACCCCGCCTCGGCGAAGTACTTCAGGTCGCGGGCCAGGGCCGCCGGGTCGCAGGCGACGTAGGCGATGCGGCGGGGGGTGAGGGAGGCGAGGTGGTGGACGGTCTGCTTGCCGGCGCCGGCGCGGGGCGGGTCGAGGACGACGAGGTCGACGTCGGTGATGCCGGTGCGGGGGAGGATCGCCTCGACCTTGCCGTGTTCGATGCGGACGCGGTCGAGGTCGGCGAGGTTGTGGCGGGCGTCCTCGACGGCGCGCTTGCCGGATTCGATGCCGAGGACCGCGCCCTTGTCGCCGACGCGTTCGGCGAGGGCTCCGGCGAAGAGGCCGACGCCGCAGTACAGGTCGAGGGCCATATCGCCCTTCTTGGGCATCAGGCCCTGCATGACGGCCTCGACGAGGAGGTCGGCTGCCTTCGGGTGGACCTGCCAGAAGCCGCCGCTGCCGACTCGCCAGGTGCGGCCGGCGGCGCGTTCGCGGACGAACGGGCGGCCGTGGACGCGGTGCACGCCGCCGTCCTTCTCGCCCACCCGCATGACCGAGACCGGCTTGTCGAGTTCGACGATCGGGAGGCGGCCGCCCGGGCGCGGGGTGAGGATCACCTGGCGGTCGTGGGAGCCGGTGGCGGCGATCGCCTCGACGGTGGCGATCTGCGGCCAGTCGCGCTGCTCGACGCCGAGCTCCGAGACGCCGGGGGCGGCGATCATGCAGTGGGTGATCGGCTCGACGTCGTGGGAGCGGTGCTTGCGCAGGCCGACGTGGCCTTCGGCGTCGATGGCGTACTGGACGCGGGTGCGCCAGGCCGGTACCTCGCCCTTGGCGACCTTGTCGCCGGGGGCGGGCTCGACGGTGCCGTCCCAGCCGGCGTCCTCGGGGGAGAGTCCGGCCAGGCGCTGGAGCTGCTCGGCGATGACCGCGGACTTCAGGCGGCGCTGGGCGCCGGGCGCGGCGTGCTGCCAGTCGCAGCCGCCGCAGCGGCCGGGGCCGGAGAACGGGCAGGGGGCCTCGACCCGGTCCTTGGACGCCGTCAGGATCTCCACCGCGTCCGCGCGCAGGAAGCGGGCCCCCTCCTCGCCGTCGGTGACGCGGGCCGTGACGCGCTCACCGGGCAGCGCGTGGCGGACGAACAGCACCTGGCCCTCGTCGGTGCGGGCGATGCAGTGGCCGCCGTGTGCGACCGGGCCGACCTCGACCTCGTACTCCTCGCCGACCAGCGACTTCTTGGGTTCTGCCTGCATGGCGGGAGGGCTCCTGGGGTGGGATGGTGCCGGGCATTGCGGCGGGACGGAACGGCGGGACGCCAGCCGTCCATTGTACGTCCCGCCGTGTGAGGGCCCGGCCCGCGGCGGCCCCGCGAGCCTTCGTCGCGGCCCGCTACTTCTTCGTGGCCGCCTTCTCCTTCTTCGGCTGGGCGACCGGGCCGCGGCGCACCGCGCCCGGAGCGTTCCACTCGGCGCGCTTGCGGGCCCGCAGCTTGGCGGCCTCGGAGGAGTCCAGCTGCCAGGGCACGGAGGTGACCATGACGCCGGGGGTGAAGAGGAGGCGGCCCTTGAGGCGCAGCGCGGACTGGTTGTGCAGCAGATGCTCGTACCAGTGGCCGACGACGTACTCGGGGATGTAGACGGAGACGGCGTCTCGCGGGCTCTCCCGGCGCAGCGACTTGACGTAGTCGATGATCGGCCGGGTGATCTCGCGGTACGGGGAGGCCAGGACCTTCAGCGGCACCTCGATGCCGCGGCGCTCCCACTCCTCCCGCAGGGCGCGGGTGTCGGCCTGGTCCACGTCCACGCTGACCGCTTCGAGCGTGTCGGTGCGCATCAGCTTGGCGTAGTTCAGGGCGCGCAGGGTGGGCTTGTGGACCTTGGAGACCAGGACGATGGAGTGGACCCTGGAGGGCCGTACGACATCGTCGTCGGGGGTGTCCTCGGCGGCGATCTCGTCGGCGACCCGGTCGTAGTGGCGGCGGATCGCGGACATCGTCACGAAGAAGATGACCATGCCGAGGAGGGCCACCCAGGCGCCGTGGGTGAACTTGGTCAGCAGGACGACGACCAGGACCAGGCCGGTGAAGAAGGCACCGAAGGCGTTGATGGCGCGCGAGCGGTGCATCCGGTTGCGCTTGGCCGGGTCCTTCTCGGTGAGCAGATGGCGGTTCCAGTGGCGGACCATGCCGGTCTGGCTGAGCGTGAAGGAGACGAAGACGCCCACGATGTAGAGCTGGATGAGCCGGGTGGAGTCGGCGCCGTAGAGGTAGACGAGTATCGCGGCGGCACCGGCCAGCAGCACGATGCCGTTGGAGAACGCCAGGCGGTCGCCGCGGGTGTGCAGCTGGCGCGGCAGGTAGCGGTCCTGGGCGAGGATCGAGCCGAGCAGCGGGAAGCCGTTGTAGGCGGTGTTCGCGGCGAGGAAGAGGACCAGGGCGGTGGCGGCGGCGAGGATCACGAACAGGAAGCTGCCCTTGCCGAAGACCGCCTCGGCGACCTGCGAGATGACCGGGTTCTGGGTGTAGCCGGAGCCGAGCGGCGTGCCGTGGTCGAGCAGGTCCTTGGCGGGGTTCTCCGCCATCCGCACGTTGGTGGCCATGGCCAGGCCGATGATGCCGCAGAACATCGTGACGGCCAGGCCGCCCATGAGGGCGAGGGTGGTCGCAGCGTTCTTCGACTTCGGCTTGCGGAAGGCGGGCACGCCGTTGGAGATCGCCTCGACGCCGGTCAGCGCGGCGCAGCCGGAGGAGAAGGCGCGCAGCAGGAGGAAGATCAGGGCGAAGCCGGCCAGGCCGCCCTGCTCGGCGTGGATGGTGTAGTCGGCGGTGGGGGCCTTCATGGTGTCGCCCAGGACCACGGCGCGGATCACGCCCCAGACGATCATGATGAAGACGCCGGCGACGAAGACATACGTCGGGATCGCGAAGAGCTTGCCGGACTCCTTGACGCCGCGCAGGTTCATCAGCGTCAGCAGGACGATGACGGCGACCGCGCAGAGCGTCTTGTGCTCGACGACGAACGGGACCGCGGAGCCCAGGTTCTCGATTCCGGAGGAGATCGAGACCGCGACGGTCAGCACATAGTCGACCAGCAGGGCGCTGGCGACGGTGAGACCGGCCTTGGGGCCGAGGTTGGTGGTGGCGACCTCGTAGTCACCACCGCCGCTCGGGTAGGCGTGCACGTTCTGCCGGTACGACGCGACGACGGTGAACATCAGCACCACGACCGCGACCGCGATCCAGGGGCTGAAGGTGTACGCAGAGACACCCGCGACGGACAGGACGAGCAGCACCTCGCCCGGCGCGTAGGCCACGGAGGAGAGCGGGTCGGACGCGAAGACGGGGAGTGCGATGCGCTTGGGAAGCAGGGTCTCCCCCAGCTTGTCGCTGCGCAGTGCGCGCCCGATCAAGATCCGTTTGGGCACGTCGGTCAGTTTGGACACCCGAGGATGCTAAGGCTTCGTCAAGCCCCATGCCCACCCGCCACCCGCACGGGCGAGGAGCGTGGCGTGGGGCGGTTCACACCTGCCCTGCTCGCGGGCCCGTACCGGACCGCCGCCTCCACAAGATCCGCACGTCGTGTGCACGCCGCCCCCGTCACCGGCGGCCTCGGTGGCGTTCGTCACGTCGGCCCCGGCGCGTCGGGTCAGCCCGGGCGCGTGGCGGCCCCGGCCGCCCGCGAGCGCCGGGAGTGCAGATCGCCCAGCCCCTGCCGGGTGGTGACCAGCAGCACCCGGTCCTGGGGCCGCAGGACGTAGCCGTCGCCCAGCTCGTGCACCAGGTGCGCCCGCCCCCGCTCCCCGCCCGCGCCGTCCGCCGGTGCGGCGGCCGGGGCGTCCGGCGCGGGGTCGTCCGGCGCGGAGGTGTCGACCGCCAGCAGCCGCAGCCGCCCCGGCCGCAGCACCTCGGCGACCGTACGGCCCTCCAGCGCGGCATGGCCGCGGACCTCGACCCTGGCGACCAGCAGCACCCTGCGCTCGACCGGGATGGCCCCCAGGATCTGCCGCCCCATCATCGCGCCGGCGAAGGCGGGCGCGGCCAGGAAGGAGGTGCTGCGGCTGCGGGTCAGCGCCCTGGGGTGCGCGGCGCGCAGGGTGCGGTAGACGGCGGTGGCGAACCGGTCGTCGAACAGCCGCAGCGTCACCCGCAGCTGCGGCGTGACCGAGCGGGCGTAGAGGGCCGCCTCCAGATTCGTGGTGTCCTCGCTGGTCAGCGCCAGCAGCGTGGCCGCCCGGTCGATCATCGCGGCCTCCAGGACGCCCTCCTGAGTGACGTCCCCCAGGACCGTCGGCACCCGCAGCCGCCGGGCCAGCGCGATGCCGCGCGCCTCCGGGTCCCCCTCGATGCACACCACGGGGATGCCCATCTCGTGCAGCCGGGCCAGGACCCGGGTGCCGACCTTGCCGAGGCCCAGCAGCACCACATGCCCCGACAGCCCGCGCGGCGGCCGCCGCAGCGCCGAGGCGCTGCGGAAGGTGCCCAGCCCCTCGAACGCCGCCGCGACCAGCACCGGAAGCAGCAGCAGACCGGTCAGCCCGGACAGCAGCTGAAGGATCTTGCGGGGCAGCGGCGCGTCGACCGCCGGATCGTTGATCGCGAAGAGGTCCAGCAGCGTGAGGTACGCGGCGTGCACCGGGTTCTCGCCGACGGTCAGCCACGAGGCGACGGCCAGCGCCACCACCGCGCCGACGACGCCGGCCAGCGACCAGCGCAGCCGCCGGGAGAAGAGCGAGGCGACCGGCGCGCCCCGGCCGCGCAGCCAGTGGCGGCGCACCGGCCGCCCCGTATAGGAGACGGTCTCCAGGACGACGGTGCCGCAGCCGGAGGCGGCCTGCGCGGCGGCCTCGTCCGGCAGCAGCACGGGCCCCTCGTCTCCGGCCGCCGCACCCGGCACGCCCGCGGAGCCACCGGCGACGGACGCGACGGACGCGGGGTCGCCGGCGGACGCGGAGAGCAGCGCCAGAGTGCACAGCCCGGGATCGGCGGGCCGGCCGGGCGGCGCCGGCGCACGCTCCACGGCCCGCAGCAGCAGGCCGTCCGCCTCGATGACCTTGCTGGTCCCGGCGACCGCGGTGGCCACCAGCGCCGGCGCCACCGTGTCGGCGTCGGACAGCACGGTCGTGGAGGCATCGACCCCCGCGTCCCCGCCGCCCGCCACGTCCCCGGCGGCCTGGGCGGCGACCGCTGCGGCCTGGTCGAGCAACTCCGCCAGATGCTGACCGAGTTTGCGGTTGTAGAGCCGGATGACCAGCCGCAGCCGGGGGTTGAGCCGGCGGGCGCGCAGCGCGGCGTGGATGTTGAGCTCATCGTCGTCGTAGACCAGCGCCAGCGCCTCCGCCTCGGCGATACGCGCCGCGGTCAGCGCCGCGTCGTCCGGCTGCGCCGACTCCAGCACCCGTAACGTCGCCTCGGGCGCCGGCTCGCCCTCCCCGGGCTCCTCCGGCGGCAGCAGCGCCGTCCGCGACATCGCCGCCGACATCCGGCCGAGCAGCGCGGTCGCCCGGTCGAGCGCGCGGGCCGGCGGCGGGATCCGCGGCCGGTGCGTCTCGCGGGCGGAGGGGACGACGAGCGTCACCCGTTCGCCGTAGACGTCCCGGAGCTCGGCGGCGAGCCGGTGCGCGAGCGCATCGTCGCCGCAGACCACCATGTGCTCGGTGGCGGGGGCCTGTTGGGGTGGCAGAGGCAGGTTGGACACACCTCGTAGCGTGCCTTACCGGCGCGCCGCGGCGCAGCCCGGCGCGGCACACCGCCGCATGCCCGGCCGTCCCGCATCCGTCCGCGGCCCACCGCGCCCCCTACGAGGGGCGGCATTACGGCTACGGTTGTACCGGACCGTGGTGCGCCCGGCGCTCCCGTTGCCGCACCCGATCCGTAACGCGAGCCGTGGCTTCGTGTCGCCGGTACTGGGAGAAGAAAGTAGTGAGCAGGGTGTTTGTGCAGGACAGCGCGCTAGTACAGGGCACGGGGTAATCAGCATGCACATCGTCATCATGGGGTGCGGCCGCGTCGGCTCCGCGCTCGCGCAGACCCTGGAGGGCCAGGGTCACACCATCGCGGTGATCGACCAGGACCCCACCGCGTTCCGCCGTCTGGGCTCGTCCTTCGGCGGCCGCCGGGTCACCGGCGTCGGCTTCGACCAGGACACCCTGCGTGAGGCGGGCATCGAGGAGGCCGGCGCCTTCGCGGCCGTCTCCAGCGGCGACAACTCCAACATCATCGCCGCCCGGGTGGCCCGCGAGATGTTCGGCGTCGAGAACGTCGCGGCCCGTATCTACGACCCCCGCCGCGCCGAGGTCTACCAGCGCCTGGGCATTCCCACCGTCGCCACCGTCCGCTGGACGGCCGACCAGATGCTGCGCCGGCTGCTCCCGTCGGGCGCCGAGCCGCTGTGGCGCGACCCCAGCGGCGGCGTCCAGCTCGCCGAGGTGCACACCGCGGCCTCCTGGGTCGGGCACAAGATCAGCACCCTTCAGGAGGAGACCGGCGTCCGCGTGGCCTTCCTCACCCGGCTGGGCGAGGCGATGCTGCCGACCTCGCAGACGGTCCTGCAGGAGGGCGACCTGGTGCATGTGATGATGCGCAGCGACGAGGTCGAGAAGGTCGAGGCGGCATTCGCCACGGGTCCTGAGGGGGCGCACGCATGAGGGTCGCTATCGCGGGTGCCGGCGCGGTGGGCCGTTCCATCGCCGGTGAGCTCCTGGAGAACGGTCACGAGATCCTGCTCATCGACAAGGCGCCGACCGCCATCTCGGTCGAGCGGGTGCCGCTGGCGGAGTGGCTGCTGGCCGACGCCTGCGAGATCACCTCGCTCGACGAGGCCGCGCTGCAGCGCTGCAACGTCGTGATCGCCGCGACCGGCGACGACAAGGTCAACCTCGTCGTCTCGCTGCTCGCCAAGACCGAGTACGGCGTGCCCCGGGTGGTCGCCCGGGTGAACAACCCGAAGAACGAGTGGCTGTTCAACGAGTCCTGGGGCGTCGATGTCGCGGTCTCCACGCCGCGCCTGATGTCGGCCCTGGTCGAGGAGGCGGTGAGCGTCGGCGACCTCGTACGGCTGCTGCGCTTCAGCCACGGCGACGCCAACCTCGTCGAGCTGACGCTGCCCCCCGAGGCCGCGCTGGCCGGTACCCGCGTCGGCGACGTGGACTGGCCCGAGGACACCTCCCTGGTCACGATCATCCGCGGTACGCGGGTGCTCACGCCGAACAAGGAGGACGCGCTGGAGGCGGGCGACGAGCTGCTGTTCGTCGCGGCCCAGTCGCGTGAGGAGCAGCTGGAGGACCTGCTGTCGGTGCGGCGCGAAGAGGCGTGATGCCGGCGTCGACGCGCCCGTAGCAGCGCAGTGCCACGCAGCGGGGCCCGGGAACCATCTGCGGTTCCCGGGCCCCGGTGCGTCGCCCCTGTGGCCCGACGGCCGTGCGCCCCGCCGGCCGTGCGTCAGCGGCGGTGCCGCGGCGCCCCCGGCGGGCGCTCGGTGGCCGCCTCCGCCACCGCGTCCTTGTACAGGTCGTCGGCGACCCGGTCCAGGGTCTCGCGCTCGGTGCGGCGCCGCTCCTCGGCCTCCTGCTCGGCCTTCTCCTTCGCCTCCATCTCGGCGAAGACATCGATCGGCGGCGGCGCCTTCGCCAGGAAGACCCAGGTCAGATAGACCGCGAGCAGGAACGGCGGGATCTTCAGCGCGATCAGCACCCAGCCGAGCTGCGTGGTGTCCGCCCACCAGTACAGCGGGAAGAGGACCGCGCACTTGGCGAGCAGGATCAGGCCCCAGGCCCAGCTGGCCTTGGCGTACGCCTTCTTCCGCCCCGGGTTGCGGGTGCGCCAGGAGAGGTTCTCCTTGAACACCGGGCCCAGGATCAGCCCGATGAGCGGGGCCCCGGCGAGCGTGGTGATGATGTACGCCAGCGCCAGCCCGAGGGTGTACAGCATGCCCGGCAGATAGAAGTCCTTGGCGTTGCCGGTCATCATCGCGAAGACCACGCCGAAGGCCACCCCGAAGACACCGCTGAAGGCGTGCTTGACGGTGTCCCTGCGGATCAGGCGGACGGCCGCCATCACCAGCGACACCGCCAGCGCGGCGATCGCCGAGACGTGCAGGTCCTTGTTGACCGTGAAGATCGCGACGAACAGCAGGCCGGGGAGAACGGTCTCCACCATGCCGCGTACCCCGCCGAACGCCTCGAACAGCGCCGCCTCGGTCACCTGTCTGCCGTCGGCCGCCCCGTCGGCGCCGGTCTGGGTCGGGGGTGGTGCGGAGCCGTCGTGGTGGCTGTCGGCATCCGCGTCAGTGGTCGGTCGGTCGTAAGACGTCACCGGCTACTCCTGTCCGAGCGGTCGGAGTTCGTACTTCGGGTTGAAGAGCACCCGGCGTCCGTGGCTCAGCGAGACCCGGCCCGAGGCGATGAGCTTGCGGCCCGGCTCTATCCCGACGATGGAGCGGCGGCCCAGCCACACCACGTCGAGCGCGGCGGAGCCGTCGAACAGCTCCGCTTCGAGCGCGGGCACACCGGCGCGCGGCCGCAGCGTGACATGCCGCAGGGTGCCGGTGACCTTGACTATCTGCCGGTCGTCGCAGTCGCAGATACGGGTGCACCCCGCGTCCTGCGCATCCTGCTGCAGCTCGGCGGACTGCAGCTCCTCCTCGGAGGAGGACAGCCTGTCGAGCAGCCGGCGAAAGCGACCGGCCGGCTTCTCGGGTCGGGTACCTGCACTCATGAAACCCAGCGTACCGGTGGCCGGCCCCCGGAATCACGGCCCGCACACGGACTCCGCACGCACGTCACCGGCCCGTCGCCCGCCCCGCGCGCAGATCTCCGTACCCCGTACGCGACCAGCCGGGCCCCGCCCCACCGCACGGGGCGGAACCGCTCGGACACCGCACGGGTCCTACTGCTCGAAGCGGTACCCCATCCCCGGCTCCGTGATGAAGTGCTTCGGGTGCGAAGGGTCGCTCTCCAGCTTGCGGCGGAGCTGGGCCATGTAGACCCGCAGATAATTGGTCTCGGTGCCGTACGAGGGGCCCCAGACCTCCTGGAGCAGCTGCTTCTGGCTGACCAGCCGGCCGGCGTTGCGGACCAGGACCTCCAGCAGATGCCACTCGGTGGGGGTCAGCCGGATGTCCCGGCCGCCGCGATTGACCTTCTTGGCGGCGAGGTCGACGGTGAACCCCTCGGTCTGCACGACCACCTCGTCCTCGGCCGGCCCGGTCGGCTCGGCCCGGCGCACCGCCGCCCGCAGCCGGGCCAGCAGCTCGTCCATGCCGAACGGCTTGGTGACGTAGTCGTCCGCGCCCGCGTCCAGCGCCTCCACCTTCTCGTCGGAGGTCTGCCGCGCCGAGAGCACCAGGATCGGCACCCGCGTCCAGCCCCGCAGCCCCTTGATCACCTCGACGCCGTCCATATCGGGCAGCCCGAGGTCGAGGACGATGACATCGGGGTGGCGGGCGGCGGCGAGCTTCAGCGCGGTCGCCCCGTCGGGGGCGGCGTCGACCTCGTACTTGCGCGCCTTCAGGTTGATCACGAGGGCGCGGACGATCTGCGGCTCGTCATCGACCACAAGCACCCGGTTCACTGGCGTTCTCCTCGTGGTGTCGTCGTCCCGCGGGCCGTACCCGCGAGGTGTGTGCTGAGTGTGGTCCGTACGGCCCGGCTCACGCCGGGACCTCGCTTCGCCCGGCCTCGCATGCGCCCGGGCGCGCTTTCGATGCTTCGCCCGCTCCGCTCGCTCACGTCGTGGCCTGAGCGGGAAGGTCGGGTCTGACCGGCGGCCGGCCGGGCGCGGCCCGGAGGGTGAGGACCATCGACATCCCGCCTCCAGGGGTGTCCTCGGCGGCGAGCGTGCCGCCCATCGCCTCCACGAAGCCGCGCGCCACGGCGAGGCCCAGGCCCACGCCCGCGCCGCGCGGGGCGTCTCCGTAGCGCTGGAACGGCTCGAAGATCCGGTCCTTGGCGCTGTCGGGAACGCCCGGACCGCGGTCGACGATCCGCAGCTCCACCCGCTCGCCCAGCGCGCTGGCCGCGACCAGCACCGCCTCGCCGTCCGGGCTGTACTTCACGGCGTTCTCGACGAGGTTGGCGACCGAACGTTCCAGCAGCCCCGGATCGACCGCGACGATCGGCAGCTCCTCGGGGATGTCCAGGGTGACGCTCCCCTCCGGGACGCCGCCCAGCGCCATCGGCACCACCTCGTCGAGGTCGATCTCGCGGATCAGCGGTGTGACCGTGCCGGTCTGCAGCCGCGACATGTCCAGGAGGTTGCCCACCAGGTGGTCCAGCCGGTCCGCGCCGGCCTCGATACCGGCCAGCAGCTCCGCCTCGTCCTCCGGGGACCACGCCACGTCGTCGGAGCGCAGGGAGGTGACGGATGCCTTGATGCTCGCCAGCGGGGTCCGCAGGTCATGGCTGACCGCGGCCAGCAGCGCCGTCCTGATGCGGTTGCCCTCGGCCAGCTCCCGGGCCCGCGCCGCCTCGCCCACCAGCCGCTGCCGGTCCAGCACCACGGCGGCCTGGGCGGCGAACGCCGCCAGCACCCGGCGGTCCTCGGCGGGCAGCACCCGGCCGGTCAGCGCCAGCGCCATATGGTCGCCCACAGGCATGTCGACATCCGCGTCCTCGGGGCGCAGCAGCGGCCGGCCGTCGTCGCCGCCGGCCCGGCCCGCGCAGGTCCACGGGTCGACATCGCTGGTGCGCTCCAGCAGCGCCACCGTCTCCATGCCGAAGGTCTCCCGCACCCGCTCCAGCAGGGCGTCCAGGGTGGTCTCTCCGCGCAGCACGCTGCCCGCCAGGAAGGACAGGATCTCCGACTCGGCGCGCAGCCTCGCGGCCTGATGCGTACGGCGCGCGGCGAGGTCCACCACCGAGGCGACGGACACCGCCACCGCGAAGAAGACCACGATGGCGACGATGTTCTTGGGGTCGCTCACCGTGAGGGTGTGGGTGGGCGGTGTGAAGTAGAAGTTCAGCAGCAGCGAGCCGACCGCGGCCGACGCCAGCGCCGGCAGCTGCCCGCCGAGCAGCGCCGCCATCACCGTCAGGAACAGGAACAGCAGCACGTCGTTGGCGAGCCCGGGACCGTTCTCGATGCCGGTCAGCAGCAGCGACAGCAGCACCGGGCCGACCACGCCGACGAGCCAGCCGGCCAGGATCCGGGTCCGGCCCAGCCGCGCACCGCGCGCCACCGGCAGCCCCCGGCCCTTGGCGACCTCGTCGTGGGTGACGATGTGCACGTCGAGGTCGGGTCCGGAGTCGCGGGCGACGGTCGCGCCCACCCCCGGCCCGAAGACGTACTGCCATGCCTTGCGCCGGCTCGACCCCAGCACGATCTGGGTGGCGTTCACCCCGCGGGCGAACTCCAGCAGCGCGCTCGGTATGTCGTCGCCGATGACGTGGTGGAACGTCCCGCCCAGGTCCTCCACCAGGGTGCGCTGGACGGCGAGCTCCTTGGGCGAGGCCGAGGTCAGCCCGTCGCTGCGGGCGATGTAGACGGCGAGCACCTCGCTGCCCGAACCCTTGGCCGCCATCCGGGCCGCGCGGCGGATGAGCGTACGCCCTTCCGGACCGCCGGTCAGGCCGACGACGATGCGCTCACGCGCCTGCCAGGTGGAGCTGATGGAGTGCTCCGCCCGGTACTCCTGCAGATACTCGTCCACCCGGTCGGCGACCCACAGCAGCGCCAGCTCGCGCAGCGCCGTGAGGTTGCCCGGCCGGAAGTAGTTGGAGAGGGCGGCGTCGACCTTGTCGGACTTGTAGATGTTGCCGTGTGCCATGCGCCGGCGAATCGCCTGTGGCGACATATCGACAAGCTCGATCTGATCGGCCCGCCGCACCACCTCGTCCGGTACGGTCTCGCGCTGCCGCACACCCGTTATCGACTCGACGACGTCACCGAGCGACTCCAGATGCTGGATGTTCACCGTCGAGATCACCGTGATCCCGGCGTCCAGCAACTCCTCGATGTCCTGCCAGCGCTTCTCGTTGCGCGAACCGGGGACGTTGGTGTGCGCCAGCTCGTCGACCAGCGCCACGGCCGGCTTGCGTGCCAGGACCGCGTCCACGTCCATCTCGGTGAAGACCGCATCGCGGTAGTCCAGCTCCCGGCGCTGAATCTGCTCCAGGCCGTGCAGCATGACCTCGGTACGGGGCCTGCCGTGGTGCTCGACGAACCCCACGACCACGTCCGTGCCCCGCTCCACGCGCCGGTGCGCCTCGGAGAGCATCGCGTACGTCTTGCCGACGCCCGGTGCCGCGCCGAGATATATCCGTAGCTTGCCGCGTGCCATGGCCTCATTGTCTTACGTGAAGGCTGCCCCCACCGGGCCGTACCTGCTGCGACCCTACCGACCCCCCAAGGGGACAAAAGCCCCAGGTAACGACTTCAAGCCCGGTCTTGACGCGACTCTGATACGGGCCCCCGCGACCCCGGCAACGGCGGGGGTACGGACGGCGGACGACCTCTCGCTCGGAGCCGCCGGAGGGCGGGTGAGCTGCGAAGACCACTCGTATGGGGCATAGGTCGTATGGGGCATGGGGAGTGGAGCGGGGAGAGCTGGTGGAGGCAGGCGGGTGAAAATGCCGTCGCCCGGCCGCGCCCCGGCTGCGACCATGCCTCACATGACCGAGGCACCTCCGAACACGTCGACGACGCCCGCCGGAACCGAAGTGCGCATCGCCCACACCTCGGACCTGGACACCGCCACCCTCAAGGCGGCCCGCACCCTCCTCTACGACGTCTTCGACGACATGACCACCGAGGACTGGGAGCACGCACTCGGCGGCCTGCACGCCCTGGCCCACGAGGACGGCGAACTGATCGGCCATGCCTCCGTGGTCCAGCGCCGCCTGCTGCACGGCGGCCGCGCGCTGCGCTGCGGATACGTGGAGGGCGTCGGGGTACGTGCGGACCGGCGCGGCCGTGGCCACGGGGCGGCGATGATGGCGGCCCTGGAACGCGTCATCCGGGGCGGCTACGACCTCGGAGCGCTCGGCGCCTCCGACGAGGCCGCGGACTTCTACGCGTCCCGCGGCTGGCAACTGTGGCGCGGCCGCTCATGGGCCCTCACCCCGAACGGCCTCCAGCGCACCGCCGACGAGGACGGCTGCATCTACGTCCTCCCCACCGGCTCCACACCCCTCGACCTCGAAACCGACCTCACCTGCGACTGGCGCGACGGCGACCTCTGGTGACAGACGGCCGAACCGGACCACTGCCGCACGCCACGGCAGCCTCAGCCTCAGCCCCAGCACCGGCCCCGGCCCCGGCCCCGGCCCCGCCGGGGGGCCTCCCCCCTCCCCCACCCCTCCTCCCCCTCGCCCTTCCCTCCTTCAGCCATCACCCACTTCAGGTCTTGCCCCCCTCAGCCGTTCACTCACCGCAGCCGTTCGCCGACCGCAGCCGTTCGCCGACCGCAGCCATTCACTGACCGCAGCCGTTCGCCAACGTCAGCTCTTGCTCACCCCAGCCGTTGCTCACTTCAGGCTGCTGCTCACTTCAGGCTGTTGCTCAACTCAGCCACTGCTCACCACAGCTGGAGTTCACCCCAGCTCACTCCCCCTGCCGCCGCTCACTACGGCCGTTCCCCACGGATCAGCTCCTCCTCCCCGCTGCAGACGGGCGAGGCGGAAGCAGCAGGGGGGTAACGGCAACCCCGCGCCCAGTCAGTCCGCGCCCTGCTCGGTGATCAGACCGTCGTTCAGCCCCATGACGCGGTCGGCGAGACCGAGAAGGTTGGAATCGTGGGTGGCGACCAGAGCCGTGACACCTTCGCTGCGGACCACCGCGCGCAGCAGTTCCATCACCTCCATGCCGGTCTCGGCGTCCAGTTGCCCGGTCGGCTCGTCGGCGATGAGCAGGGCGGGCCGGTTGGCAAGTGCCCGGGCTATGGCGACGCGCTGCTGCTGGCCGCCGGAGAGTTCGCCGGGCCGCTGCTCGGCATGGTCGGCGAGGCCCACCAAGGACAGCAGCAGTGCGACACGCTCGTCACGCTCCCGCGGCGGGACCTTGCGCAGCCGCAGCGGCACTCCGACGTTCTCGGCGGCGCTCAGTATCGGTATCAGCCCGAAGGACTGGAACACGAAGCCGATATGGTCGCGCCTCATCTCCAACAACCCGCTCTCACCGAGATCGGCGAGCAGCGTGCCGTCGACGGTGACCCGTCCCGAGTCCGGGGTGTCCAGACCACCTATGAGATTGAGCAGCGTCGTCTTGCCGGACCCGGAGCGGCCGCGCAGGGCGACCAGTTCACCGCGCGGCACGCTGCACGACACCCCGCGCAGGGCGTGCACAGCACCGGCGCCGCTGCCGTAACTACGGTGCAGATCCTCGACGACAACCATCGCACCCGCCCCACTCCCCCCGTCGTTCATGGCCCTTCCCCCACTTCCCCACTCCCCCACTTCACTCCCGCTTCGCCAACCGCCCGCACCCAACTCCCGTACGATCCAGGCCCGTTGAGCGCTGCGATCGCCGGAGCCTCGCGTCGCCTGCCGATGGCGTCAGTATGCGTACCGCGCAGTTCGGCAGGCAACGCCTGTGGATAACTCTGGATCAGCCCCGGTCACCGCCGACCGAGTCCGCCTAGCTGGGGTTCTCCGCATGGGTCAGGGTTTCCCAGCCGACGAAGAGGTTGTTGGAGCCGGCCGGCCGCTGCTTCTCGGTCAGCTTCCGGGTGTTGGCCATCTCGTGGTGCATCCGGTTGTGCAGTGCGTTGTAGCCGACCTCGGTGACGGGGCCCAGGCCGCGCTTGAGGCTGCCGCCGCACAGCCATGACGGCGGCGCCGTACCCAGCTCGTACGTGGCGTGGAAGCCGAGTGCGTGGCGCAGGCGGTCGGCGACCTCCGGGTAGATGTCGTCGCCCTGGATGCGACTGGTCTCGGCGATGTGCGAGATGGCCGACAGGCCGTATCCGGTGTGGGTGAAGTCGCGGCAGGTTTCCTGGGTGAGGCCGTCGACGAAGGTGGTCTGCCCCTGCCAGTACTTGATGATCTTGTCGCGGGTGTTCAGGCCGCTGCCCGGTGTGGTCTTGGGCAGATCACCGTCGGATTTCAGATAGATGTACGCGGGAACCCGGGCGCGGAACGTGGCGACGGCCTTGTCGTAGGAGGCCCTGTCCTCGATGAAGACGGAGATGCCGACGGCCGCCTCCATCATGCTCAGCTCCCAGTTCCCGTTGCTGTTGGAGCCGTTGATGACCTCGGGAAGGTAGACGTCGCGCAGCATTCCGGCGAAGCGGTCGACGCGGCCCTTCGGCCAGGCGTCGTAGGTGTAGCGGATGATCTCGGCGGCGCGGGGCCAGGAGGAGCCGGCCCAGCCGGTCTGCAGCGGCGCGTTGCTGTTGGTGTGGTCCTTGAGGGTGCCGGACCAGGCGTCCATGATCTGGATCGCCTTGTCCGCGTACTTGCTGTCGCGGGTGATGTACCAGGCCAGCGAGAGGGCGTAGGCGGCGAGGGCGTCCTCGCGTTCGTCGGTGCAACCGTAGTTGGGGTCGGAGTACGGGCCGCATTCGACGATGGCACGGGGCTTGGGTGTGCGTGACAGCGAGGCGTATTTGCTCGCCAGCATCGCGTCGAATGCGTCCTTCCAGGGCTGGGCACCGGAGTTGACCTTGCTTCGGGTGAAGTCGAGCTGGGCGGTGCCGACGAGGACGCCGGGGTGGGTGAAGGCGGCCGGCGCCGCGGTGGACGGGGCACCTATGAGGAGGCTCGCCGTCAGGGCCCCGAGCAGGACGCCGACGACGAGGGTGAGCTTTCTGCGCATGGGGGGTGTGCCTTCCTGTCGAGATGCTCGATGGACGGGAGCTGTTCTCGTACATGAACGACAAGCGTTGACATGAACGCCTTTGATGGCTGGCGAACGTAAGGGGAAGCCATGGCGCCGTCAAGACCTGGCGCCGGAGCGATGCGGAATCAACCACCTTTTCCCAGCAGGCACTTCAGCCTTCTAAGAAGAGGGAAAAGGAAAGAGGGAAACGGGGAAACAGGGAACAGGAAGACAAGCGAAGGGCGGCCCCGGGGAGAGTCCTCTCCCCGGGGCCGCCCCCCTGTCTCCGGCCGGCTCCAACCGGGCTCCAGCCCGGCCTCGAACCTGCCCCGCCTCTACCCCCGCCCCTCCACCAGGTTCTTCAAGGCAATATTCAGCTCCAGAACATTCACCCGCGGTTCACCCATGAAGCCGAGAGTCCGACCGTCGACGTGGTCCTCGACCAGCCGGCGCACCTCGTCCGCGGGCAGGTGGTTCTCCTTGGCGACCCTGGCGGCCTGGAGTTCGGCGTACTCCGGGGAGATGTGCGGGTCGAGACCGGAGCCGGAGGAGGTGACGGCGTCCGCCGGGACCTTCGACTCGGCGACGCCGTAGGTCTCCGCGACCCACTTCTTGCGCTCCCGCACCGCCTTGACGAGGTCGGTGTTGGTGGCGCCCAGATTGGAGGCGCCGGAGACCTGCAGGTCGTACTGGGTGTTGACGCCGTTGGCCTTGTTGCTGCCCAGTCCCGCCGAGGGGCGCGGCTGGAAGAACCCCAGGTCCGGAACCGGATTGCCTTCCTTGTCCTTGCCCTTGTCGTAGCGCTGGCCGAGCAGCGCGGAGCCGACGACCTTGCCGTGGGAGCGCACCTCGGACCCGTTGGCCTTGTCGTGGAAGGCGGCCTGCGCCACTCCGGTGACCACCAGCGGGTAGACGACCCCGCAGACCACGGTCAGGACGAGCAGCGCGCGCAGCCCCGCGCCCAGCAACCGGGCGGTGTTGCGTACCGAGTTGTTCATGTCGGTCACAGCTCCTAAGTCAGTGCAGCCCGGGGATGAGGGAGATGAGCAGGTCGATGAGTTTGATGCCGATGAACGGGGCGATCAGGCCGCCGAGTCCGTAGACGGCCAGGTTGCGGCGCAGCATCTTGTCGGCGCTGACCGGGCGGTACTGCACGCCCTTGAGGGCGAGCGGCACCAGCGCGACGATGATCAGCGCGTTGAAGATGATGGCCGAGAGGATCGCGGAGTTGGGGCTGGACAGCCGCATGATGTTGAGGGTGTCCAGGCCGGGGTAGGCCACCGCGAACATCGCGGGGATGATCGCGAAGTACTTCGCGACGTCGTTGGCGATCGAGAAGGTCGTCAGCGCACCGCGCGTGATCAGCAGCTGCTTGCCGATCTCGACGATCTCGATGAGCTTGGTCGGGTTGGAGTCCAGGTCCACCATGTTCCCGGCCTCCTTGGCGGCCGAGGTCCCGGTGTTCATGGCCACACCGACGTCCGCCTGGGCCAGCGCGGGTGCGTCGTTGGTGCCGTCACCGGTCATGGCGACCAGCTTGCCGCCGGCCTGTTCGCGCTTGATGAGCGCCATCTTGTCCTCGGGCGTGGCCTCCGCGAGGAAGTCGTCCACGCCCGCCTCGTCGGCGATGGCCTTGGCCGTCAGCGGGTTGTCACCCGTGATCATGACGGTCTTGATGCCCATCTTGCGCAGCTCGACGAAGCGTTCGCGCATGCCGTCCTTGACGACGTCCTTGAGGTGGATGACGCCCAGGACGCGCGGGCCGCGCTCGTCCTCCAGGGCGACCAGCAGCGGGGTGCCGCCGGCCTGCGAAATGGCGTCGGTGAGCTGCTGGGCGTCGCCGGCGACCTCGCCGCCGCGCTCCTGGACCCAGGCGATGACCGAACCGGTCGCGCCCTTGCGGATCTTGCGGTGCTGGCCGTCCTCGGTGACGTCCACACCCGACATCCGGGTCTGGGCGGTGAACGGTACCCACTCGGCGCCGGTCAGCTCGCCCTGGTGGCGCTCGCGCAGTCCGTACCTCTCCTTGGCGAGGACGACGATGGAGCGGCCCTCGGGGGTCTCGTCAGCCAGTGAGGACAGCTGGGCCGCGTCGGCGACCTCGGCCTCGGTGGTGCCGCGTACGGGGACGAACTCGGCTGCCTGGCGGTTGCCGAGGGTGATGGTGCCGGTCTTGTCGAGCAACAATGTCGATACATCGCCTGCCGCTTCGACGGCGCGTCCGGACATGGCCAGGACGTTGCGCTGGACGAGCCGGTCCATGCCGGCGATGCCGATGGCCGAGAGCAGCGCGCCGATCGTCGTCGGGATCAGGCAGACCAGCAGCGCCAGCAGCACGATCATGGGCTGTTCGGCGCCCGCGTAGATCGCGAACGGCTGGAGGGTGACGACCGCCAGCAGGAAGACGACGGTGAGCGACGCGAGCAGGATGTTCAGCGCGATCTCGTTGGGGGTCTTCTGCCGTGCGGCGCCCTCGACGAGGTTGATCATCCGGTCGATGAAGGTCTCGCCGGGCTTCGTCGTGATCTTGATGACGATGCGGTCGGAGAGCACTTTCGTGCCACCGGTCACGGCCGACCGGTCGCCGCCGGATTCGCGGATGACGGGGGCGGACTCGCCGGTGATGGCGGACTCGTCCACCGACGCGACGCCTTCGACGACATCGCCGTCACCGGGAATGATGTCGCCGGCCTCGCAGACGACGAGGTCGCCGATGCGCAGTTCGGTGCCGGGTACCTGTTCCTCGGTCGTGCCGTTCAGGCGACGCGCCACGGTGTCGGTCTTGGCCTTGCGCAGGGTGTCGGCCTGCGCCTTGCCGCGGCCCTCGGCGACCGCCTCCGCCAGGTTGGCGAAGACGACGGTCAGCCACAGCCAGGCGGCGATCGCCCAGCCGAACCAGTCCGAGGGCGATTTGAGAGCGAAGACCGTGGTCAGGACGGAGCCGACCTCGACCACGAACATCACGGGGGACTTGACCATGACCCGGGGGTCGAGTTTGCGTATCGCGTCCGGGAAGGACTTGACCAGCTGCTTGGGGTCGAAGAGACCGCCGCCCACGCGGCCGTCGCCGGGCTTGTGCCCGCTGGGGACGTCCTGGTGCGGAGCGCGGGTCGGAGTGGCTGTCGAGCTGGAGGCCATGGAGCCCGGCTCCTCTGGTTTCACGGGGGCGGTCATGACAGGCCCTCCGCCAGCGGCCCGAGGGCCAGCGCCGGGAAGTAGGTCAGACCGGTGATGATCAGGATCGTGCCGACGAGCAGCCCGGCGAAGAGCGGCTTCTCGGTACGCAGAGTGCCCGCGGTCTCCGGGACCGGCTTCTGCTCGGCGAGCGAGCCGGCCAGCGCGAGCACGAACACCATCGGCAGGAAGCGGCCGAGCAGCATGGCCAGACCGATCGTGGTGTTGTACCAGGGCGTGTTGGCGTTCAGGCCGCCGAAGGCGGAGCCGTTGTTGTTGGCGCCGGAGGTGAACGCGTACAGCACCTCGGAGAAGCCGTGCGAACCGGCGCCCAGCGCCTTGGTGTTGAGCATCGAGCCGAGCGCGTCCGGCAGCACCATCGACGCGGCGGTGAAGCCGAGGACCAGCGTCGGGGTGATGAGGATGTAGCAGGCGGCGAGCTTGATCTCGCGGGTGCCGATCTTCTTGCCGAGGTACTCGGGCGTGCGGCCCACCATCAGGCCGGCGATGAACACCGCGATGATCGCCATCACGAGCATGCCGTAGAGGCCGGAGCCCACTCCGCCGGGTGCGATCTCGCCGAGCATCATGCCGAGCAGCTGGATGCCGCCGCCGAACGCGGTGAAGGAGGAGTGGAAGGAGTCCACGGCTCCGGTGGAGGTCAGGGTGGTGGCCACCGAGAAGATCGCCGAGGAGCCGACGCCGAAGCGGGTCTCCTTGCCTTCCATGGCGGCGCCCGCGGCCTGCAGGGCCGGGCCGCCGTGGGCGAACTCGGTCCACATCATCAGCGCGGTGAAGCCGAGCCAGATGACGCCCATCGTGGCCAGGACGGCGTAGCCCTGCTTCACGTTCCCGACGAGCCTGCCGAAGGTGCGGGTCAGCGCGAACGGGATGACGAGGATCAGGAAGATCTCGAAGAGGTTGGTGAAGGGGTCGGGGTTCTCGAAGGGGTGGGCGGAGTTGGCGTTGAAGATGCCGCCCCCGTTGGTGCCCAGTTCCTTGATGACCTCCTGGGAGGCCACCGCGCCGCCGTTGGTCTGCTGGGAGCCGCCCATGAACTGGCCGACCTCGTGGATGCCGGAGAAGTTCTGGACGGCGCCGCAGGCGACCAGGACCAGGGCGCCGACGACGGCGATCGGGACGAGCACCCGGATGGTGCCGCGGACCAGGTCGGCCCAGAAGTTGCCGAGGTCGCCGGTGCGGGACCGGGCGAAGCCGCGGACCAGGGCGACGGCGACGGCCATGCCGGTGGCGGCGGAGACGAAGTTCTGCACCGCGAGGCCGGCGGTCTGCACGACGTGGCCCATGGCCTGCTCGCCGCTGTAGGACTGCCAGTTGGTGTTGGCGACGAAGGACGCCGCGGTGTTGAACGCCTGGTCGGGGCTGATCGACGCGAACCCGAGGGACAGCGGCAGACCGCCCTGTACCCGCTGCAGCAGGTACAGCAGGAGCACACCGGCCGCGGAGAACGCCAGGACGCCGCGCAGATAGGCGGGCCAGCGCATCTCGGCGTCCGCGTTGGCGCCGATGCAGCGGTAGACGACCTTCTCGATACGGAGGTGCCGGGGCGAGCTGTAGACGGCGGCCATGTAGTCGCCGAGGGGGCGGTACGCCAGGGCGAGCGCTGCGATGAGCGCTGTCAGCTGGAGCACGCCTGCGAGGAGGGGGCTCATGTCGCCCGCTGCGGCAGCAGCTATGGACACGTCAGAACCTCTCCGGGAAGACGAGCGCGAGGACCAGGTATCCGAGGAGGGCGACGGCAACGATCAAGCCGACGATGTTCTCGATGGTCACAGCTTCGTCACCCCCTTGGCGACGAGGGCCACCAGCGCGAAGACCGCGATCGTGACGACGACGAAGGCCACGTCGGCCATCGTGTGCTCCTAGATGACTGGGGAGATGAGGACCTCCACAGCAAAGCGTCGTTCCCGGGCGGCTCGAACTCTGTTGACGCCTCCCTTACGGCCATTAGCGCTCCGTTGACGGAACCCATACGCGCCCGTTTGTGACCTGCGCAAACGCGAAAGGGCCCGGGCCCCCTCACGGGGGTCCGGGCCCTTTCGACCATCGTGATCCGGCCGAGATGCGGACGTCTTCGCGCCGCTCGGCCGCGCGATCCGGTCAGCGGATCTCGGTGATCTCCGGTCCGCGTTCCAGACGCTCCACGCCACCGCCGAAGCGGGACTGCTCGGCCGCGTCCTGCTGCACGCCGTCCGGCACCATCTGGGCGTCGTCCGGCAGCTTCAGCACGATCGGGTCGCGCGGCGCCATCGGGCCGTCACCGCGGACGATGACGGTGTCCCGGAAGATGTGCTCCAGCACGCCCGCGGCCTGCGGCTGCACCGCGCCCTGGCCGGAGATCACCCCGCGCAGGAACCACCGGGGACCGTCGACACCGACGAAGCGCACGACCTGCACGCCGTTGGTGCCGTCCGGCAGCTGTACGGGCACCTGGGCACGCAGCTCCCAGCCCAGCGGGCCCTCGACCTCGTCGATGACCCCGCCCTGCTGGGTGATGCCGGCGGCGATCTCCTCGCGCACCTCGCCCCAGATGCCCTCGTTCCTGGGAGCGGCGAAGGCCTGCAGCTGTACGGCGCTGTCCTGCAGCACCACCGTCGCGGCGACGATCGCGTCACCGGCGACCTCCACCCGCAGCTCCATGCCCTCGACACCGGGCACGTACAGGCCACCGAGGTCCACCCGGCCCTCGCCGGGGTCCTTGACCTCCGACGAGTCCCAGGGACCGTCGGGGCGCGGCGCGGGCGGGAGGTTGAGCCGCGCCGGCGCCGCCTCGCCCTCGTCGGCACCGGTCACCGCGTGCTCGCCGGCGAGCGTGGTGTCCTTGGCCGACTCTTCAGAAGCCTCGTTCTTCTTGCGACGTCCGAACACGTCACTGTCCTTCCCGGTCGGCACCGACCGATGCGTATTCATTCCCGCCCGTGGAGCCGCCCACCGCCGCATGACCGCCGGTGGAACCGAATCCCCCCTCGGCCCGCGCCGAGCCGGGAAGTTCCGCCACCTCGTGGAAGCGCACCTTCTCGACCTGCTGGACGACCAGTTGGGCGATCCGGTCGAACCTCTCGAACCGCACGCTCTCGCGCGGGTCCAGATTGACCACGATCACCTTGATCTCTCCACGGTACCCGGCATCCACCGTCCCGGGGGCATTGACCAGCGCCAGTCCGCAGCGCGCTGCGAGCCCGGACCGGGGGTGCACGAACGCCGCGTACCCGTCGGGCAGCGCGATCGACACCCCGGTGGGCAGCACGGCGCGCTCCCCCGGCGCCAGCTCGGCGGCCTCGGTGGTCACCAGATCCACGCCCGCGTCGCCGGGATGTCCGTACGACGGAACGGGCACTTCCGGGTCCAGCCGCCGCAGCAGTACATCCACCGGATTCCGTACCTGACTCACGGGTTCACCTCAAAGGCACGTGCTCGTTTGACCTGGTCCGGGTCGGCCATCGCCGCCTGGATCTCCTCGGTCCTTCCGTTGTCGATGAAGTGGTCGACCTTCACCTCGATGAAGACGGCCTCGGCGCGCACGGCGACCGGGCCGTCCGGGCCGCCTATCCGGCCCACGGCCGTCGAGTAGATCTTCCGCCCGTGCACCGCGGTGACCCGGGCGTCCAGATGCAGCACCGTGCCCAGCGGCACCGGCCGCAGGAAGTCGGTCTCCAGCCGGCCGGTCACCGCGATCACCCGCAGCAGCCAGTTCAACGAGCCGAGCGTCTCGTCCAGCGCGGTGGCCAGCACTCCGCCGTGCGCCAGACCGGGCGCGCCCTGGTGGGCCTCCTTGACGGTGAACTCGGCCTGCACGCTCACGCCGTCCCCGGCCCGCGCCTCCAGGTGCAGACCGTGCGACTGGCCCGTACCGCAGCCGAAGCACCGGTCGTAGTGCGCGCCGAGGAGTTCTCCGGGCGCCGGGCCGTCGGGGTGCCGGACCGGCGCGACGGCGTCCTTCGGTGGCGTCAGCCGCGGCGACTCCGTGCTCGTTCTGTCAGTTCCACTCACGAGTGCAGACCCTACCCGCGCGCGTAAGGGGCCCGCGCCGCCGTGCCAAGCTGGGTTCATGCAGTCGTACGAAGAACGTCTCACCGCGCCCCGGTCCTGGTGGGTGATCGCCGCACTGATCGGCGTCGCCTGCGCCCTGATGCTCCTCCCCCTGGGGACGCTCCCGATGCTCGGCGGGCTCATCGGCGGTGCGGCGCTGTCCGCGGTGGCGGTGAGCTCGTACGGCTCGGCGCGGATCCGGGTGGTGGGCGGCGCGCTGATCGCCGGCGACGCGAAGATCCCGGCGGCGGCGCTGGGCGAGGCGAGGGCGCTGGACGCGGACGAGGCGCTGGCGTGGCGTACGCACAAGGCCGACGCCCGCGCGTTCATGCTGCTGCGCAGCTATGTCCGCACCGCGGTGCGGGTGGAGATCGCGGATCCGGACGACCCGACGCCGTACGCGTACCTCTCCACGCGGCAGCCGGAGCGCCTGGTGGCGGCGCTGACGGCCGTACGCGGCTGACCGGCGCGGCGGGGCGTCCCGTCAGCCCTCGGGCGTGGCGAGGGCGTCCCAGGGGACCTGGTGCGCACGCAGGTCCTTGCGGATCTTGTCGGCGAGCCTTCTGGTGGCGCGGCGGTTCATGAACGCGCCGACGGCGGCGCCGATCATGAACGGCATGAGGTTGGGCAGGTTGCGCAGCGTGCGCTTCATGATCTGCTGGCGCAGTTCGCGCTTCATCTGCCCGCCGAGCGCGATGTTCAGCGAGGCCGGTGCGGCGATGTCGATGCCCCGTTCCTCGGACCAGGACGTCAGGCAGGCCATCGCGCGCTGCCGGAAATTGCCCGCGGGGCGCAGGCCGTAGACCTCGTGCAGCTCGGCGATCAGCTTGATCTCGACCGAGGCCACGCCGGTGATCTCGGCGGCCAGCTCGGCCGGCATGGCGGGCGGAGCGGGCAGCATCGCCGCCGCGCCGACGCCCGCTCCTACGGCGGCGGTGCCCGCGCAGGCGCCCGCGACCAGCTTGTCGGCCAGCTCCTCGGGGGTCAGGCCGGGGAACTGGGCGCGCAGCGTGGCGAGGTCGCGGACCGGGATCCGCGGGGCGGTGGCGATGAGGCGGTCGGCGATCGCGGCGATCCCCAGCCGCAGCCGGCCGCCTGCTCGGCCCGCGGGGCCGGCCAGGGCCGCGAGCGAGGCCCTGCGGCCTCGCTCCCGCGGTGCACCGGTCGTCCGCTCCGTGGGAAGGGCGGTCGGATCGGCGGGCACGGACGCGGTCTCCTCGCGTGGTCGTGCGCCGGCCGCCGGGCCGCTGACGCCCTTGGGACCCTTACGGAACGGGTTCACGCCTGCCACGGCGCAGGCCGGTCTCAGGCCGCGCAGTCGCGGCAGATCGGCTGCCCGTTCTTGTCCTCCGCGGCGAGCTGGCTGCGGTGGTGCACCAGGAAGCAGCTCATGCACGTGAACTCGTCCTGCTGCTTGGGCAGCACGCGCACGGCGAGCTCTTCGTTGGACAGGTCGGCGCCGGGCAGCTCCAGGCCCTCGGCCTGCTCGAACTCGTCGACGTCGACGGCAGAGGCGGACTTGTCGTTCCGCCGCGACTTCAGTTCCTCGATGCTGTCCTCGTTGAGGTCGTCATCGGTCTTGCGTGGAGTGTCGTAATCCGTAGCCATTTTCGCTCTCCCCCTCTGGGTGTCTGCGGTGTCTCAGCGCTCGTAACGCGTGAGAGGCCGGACTTGTGCCCGACCTGAGGCGGAGATTTTGCCTCACATCAAGGTCTGTTACTCAATCGACACCCAACCGCACCCCTGAAGAGGTGATCGGTTTGGATGGCGATCAGGACCGTACACGGTCCGAATGTCGCACCTCGCGCAGCCCATCACCTGTACTTCCCGTAATCCAGCCCCCCGGAAACCCGGACTTCCCCGGCATTCCGCAGTGCATTTCGATCACGGAGCGTAGATGGCTGGAAATTCGCGCCTGTGAGCGATCACACACGCGTAGACCGGCGGTCGGACCGGTGCAATTCCGCGCAAAGCGAACTTGGCGAAGGATCCCCGGCCGACCCCCATTTCGTCAAACCGGGAGGCGAGACGGTGTACGGCCGCGAGACGGGCGATCGTACGCACTGATGTCCGACGGGCGCCCACGGGGGTGCCCCGCCGCTCCAGCGGCCGTACAACCACCCTCTGGCCTGCGTCAGAGCGGCAGGACGACGCGCATGGTCAGGCCGCCGCCCTCGCGGGGCTCGGCGGTGATGCTGCCGTCGTGGGCGCGGACCACCGAGCGCACGATGGAC
>NZ_JBVHQM010000044.1:0-44437 GCF_055567415.1 Streptomyces sp. NPDC026575 | reverse complement strand
GGGACGCCCGCGGGATCCTCGCGTTTGCAGGGGGGGTCGCGGGGGGAGAAACCCCCGCCCCGGAGGGGTTCTTCCGGAACAAGGAGGGCGGAGGCTCCCCGGGGGGGAACAGCGCACCGGGCAGCCGCCGCATGCCGCCGTGCGACCGCCGGCTCAGTAGCCCGACGGCCGCACCACCCCCGTCTCGTACGCGAACACGGCCGCCTGCGTCCGGTCGCGCAGCCCCAGCTTGACCAGGATCCGGCCCACATGGCTCTTCACCGTCTGCTCCGCCACCACCAGCCGCTCGGCTATCTCCCCGTTCGACAGGCCCTGCGCGATCAGCGACAGCACTTCGGTCTCACGCCCCGTCAGATCGCCGATGCGGTCCTTGAGCGGGGTGCGCGGGGTCCTGGTGACCCGGGAGAACTCGGCGATCAGCCGCTTGGTGATGTTCGGGGCGAGCAGCGCTTCACCGGCGGCCACCACCCGTACCGCCTGGGCGAGTTCGGCTGCCGAGGCGTCCTTCAGCAGGAAGCCGGAGGCGCCCGCGCGCAGCGCCTCGTACACATACTCGTCGAGGTCGAAGGTGGTCAGGACCAGCACCTTGACGGTGGCGCCGGCCGGTTCGGTGATCTGGCGGGTCGCCTCGATCCCGCCGAGCCGGGGCATCCGGACGTCCATCAGGACGACGTCCGGGGCGAGTTCGCCGACCTTGGCGACGGCGTCCAGGCCGTCCACGGCCTGACCGACGACCTCGATGCCGGGCTCGGCGTTGAGCAGCACCGTGAAGCCCTGACGGACCATCACCTGGTCGTCGGCGATCAGCACGCGGATGGTCGTCATCGGGTGTCCTCAACAGGGGAGTCAGGGCAGTCAGGGGAGCCGGAGGTACCCGAGGGGTGCCGGGCGTGGTCGGGCAGCAGCGCGGTCACCTCGTAGCCGCCGTCCGGGGTGCGGCCGGCGGCCAGTTCGCCGCCGAGCATGGCGGTGCGCTCCCGCATCCCCAGCAGTCCGTGCCCGGAGCCGGGGGAGGGCGGGGCGGGGCCGTCCGCCGCGGTATTGGCGATCCGGAGCGCGAGCCCGTCGGCGTGGTACCCGACCGTCACCCGCACCCTCGCGCCCGGCGCGTGCCGCATCGCATTGCTGAGCGCCTCCTGCACGATGCGGAACGCCGACAGCTCGACGCCCGGTGCCAGCGGGCGCGGCTCTCCGGAGGTCTCGGCGGTGACGGCGACCCCGGCGGCGCGCACCTTGCCGAGCAGCTCGTCCAGCCGGTCCAGCGTGGGCTGCGGGGCGTGCCGCACCTCCTGCGACGGCGCCTCCTCCGAGCGCAGTACGCCCAGCACGCGCCGCAGTTCGGTCAGCGCCTCGACGGCGTTGTCCCGTATGCCTGCGAGGTTCTCCTTCAACGCGTCCGAGGGGTTGTCGACCAGATGTGGGGCGACCTGCGCCTGGATGGAGATCACCGACATATGGTGGGCGACCACGTCGTGCAGCTCGCGGGCGATCCGGCCGCGCTCCTCCAGCAGGGTGCGGCGGGCCCGTTCCTCGGCGGTGAGCTCCTCCTGCTCGACGAGCCGGGTACGGGCCACCCGGCTGAGGCGCAGCGAGGCGCCGACCACCACCGCGGTCGCGAAGCTCACCGCGCCGCGGGTGAGGTCGTCGTTGTGCCCGCCCGATGCCGGGGCGGGGGCGGTGGTGGTGAGGGCCATGTTGACCATCCCCGCCAGGAGCGTGACCACCAGCGCCTCGGCCGCGACGCGGGGGCGGACCCGCAGCGCGAGGAGCAGCAGCACGAGGGTGTGCAGTGCCACCCCCGCGACGCTCCAGGGCCACAGACTGTCGTGGTCGACGACGGACTCCACGGTCTGTGCGGTCAGGAAGAGCGTGAGCGTCGACAGCCACCAGGCGAGGACCGGGCGGGTCAACGCGAGTACGGCGGTTGCCGTCTGGAGCACCAGGAGCAGCAGTACCCGCGTCGGGAAGGTCTCGTCCGGGTGCCGGTCCCCGCCGAGCAACTCCTGGTAGTCGCTGGTGTTGAGCAGGAACATCGCCACCGCGAACAACACCACATGGGCATGCGGCAGCCGTCCGAGCCAGCGCATGCGCGGCAACGGGTCCCGCGCCGCGGTCCACAGATCCGCGCGCAGCGTACGCAACGCCGTCCCCGCGGCGGCCCGCAGCCGCCGTCCCCCGCCTTCCCCGGCCCCCTCGTTCACAAGATCCACTCTAGCCTCGCTCCGTCGTCACCGGAACGGAGCGCCGCTCCCGCACGACCCGGCTGCCGCCACGGCTCGCGCGCCGCCCCTGCTCGTACGTACGGAACGCGGCCCAGCACACCAGCAGCGCCACCGCGAACACCGGCAGCCAGCCCAGCCGGGCGAGCACCCAGCCGACGCCGTCGGGCGCGGTGTGCAGACCGGGCAGCGGCCGGCCGGCCAGCAGACCCACCGCCGTCACCGCCATCATCGCGGTCTGATGCCACAGGAACACCGTCATCGCCGAGAGGTTCAGCAGCGCCACCGCGGCCCACACCGCAGGGCGTCGCAGCACCCGGCGCAGCCGATCGCGCACCAGCAGCGCCACCCCGCACTGCGCGAGTCCGAAGCAGACGGCCGCGAGGGTGGGCGGGTTGAGATTGGAGATCCCGGCGCCCGGCACCCCGACCATGGCGGCCGGATAGCCGCCCCACAGCACGAGCCCGGCCGTGACGGCGGCGCCCCCGGCCAGCAGCGCCCAGCCGGTCCGGCGTTCCCGCAGCCCGCCGTGCGCCCAGGACACCCCCAGGCAGTACGGGACCAGCCACCCGGCCAGCACATTGAGCCAGCCGAGCCAGGCGGGCCCGCCCAGGCCGAACCGGACCAGATCGACATGCAGCACGACGGCGAGCGCCCACAGCGGATGCAGCCTGGCCACCAGCGGTGTCACCGCCGTCAGCACCGCGAAGACCAGCAGGAACCAGAGCGGGGACAGCACCAGCTTGGCCAGCGTCCGCACGGTCTCCACACCGGCCCCCGAGGCCAGCATCACCACCGCCGCCACACTCCAGACCACCAGCACCGCGGCAACCGGCCGGAACAACCGCGCCATCCGTGCGCCGAGCCACCCCCGGTAGGTTCCGCCCCGGCCCCGGGCCGCGGCGTAACTCTGCGCCGCCGCCTGCCCGCCCACCAGGAAGAAGACCGCCAGGGTCTGCAACGCCCAGGAAACCGGGGCGAGTTGCGGCAGCTGCCGCAACGGGCTGGCGCCGTGCACGGTGCCGCTGTCGACGACCAGGGCGGTCACCAGCCAGTGCCCGAGCACCACACCGAGGATGGCCAGCGCGCGGAGCGCGTCGATGGTGCGGTCGCGGCCGGCCGGGGTCGCGGAGTCGATCCGCCGGACGAGGTCACGCAGCACGGCGCTGCTCCTCGGCCGGGAGGCGCCCGGAGGCGATCCGCGCGAGATTCTCCAGCGACAGGGTTCCCGGGCGGAGGTAGTCGCTGTGGCCGCCGGAACCCGCCGCGAAGACCCGGGCGCCGAAGGCCGGGGAGAGCGGATCCTCGCCCAGTCCGAGCGTGGCGAAGGGGAGCGGGAGCTGCCCGTGCGGCACATCGGCGATCCAGTCGCCGGTGCCGCGGCCGGCCCAGACCGTCGCCCGGGTGTGCAGTGCGGCGACACCGTCGGAGCCGGCGCCGGGGCTGCCGTAGAGCACGATGTCCGCCACGGAGAGCCCCGAAGCGGCCCGCCCGCAGACCACCGAACCATAGGAGTGGCACAGAACGGAGACCCGCGCGTTCGGCCGTGCCTGGTTCAACTCGCCGACGAATCTGACGAGTTGCGGTGCGGCATCCGCCGCGAGCGCGGGGGTCAGCACCTCGGTGCTCAGCGTGCCCGGCGTCGCGTAGCCCAGCCAGGCGATGACGGCGGTGCGGTCGTCCAGCGCGTGGTGGAGCGCCCGCGCACCGGCCCGGAAGCGCTCGTAGGTGTCGAGGCTGGTGTCGGACCCCGGCACCAGTACGGCGATCCGCTCGGCCCGCGCCAGGTCGCCGAAGACCTCGGTGGTGCGGCCCCCGTCGCGGCCGTCGAAGGACAGGAACTGCCGGGCCGGAGCCGCCATGGCGCGCAGCGCGGCGGCCCGCCGCCGGTCACCGTGGTCGGCGGCCGTCCGCTCCGCTGCGCGGATGCCGTCGCGGTTGACGGCGTACCGCGCGGCGAGCGCGCCCGGTGTGGCGGCCCGCAGCGGGCCGAGGTCGACCGGGGCGGGCGCCGGGACGGCCGCGGGGCGCGCCGCACCCGAGACGGGCACGGCCACCGAGGCGGCGACAAGAGCGGCGAGCAGGGTGCGCAGCAGACGCTGGCCGCGCGGACGGGACGCCATGAGCGGTGATCCTTCCGTACCGGAAGCCGGTGGTGCTTCCGGTACCGAAGCTATGGATCACACCGCTTGGTCCACGTCCCGCCAGGGAGTGCACTTACCGCCTGGCTCTCAGGTAGGGGGGGTAGGGGTCCGACCCCTACCCCCCCTATGCCCGGCGCAGCAGAAGCTCGGTGTTGCGGTCCGCGGCCCTGCCCGCCATCACTTCGTGGACATCGCCGGGCGCCGGCATACGGGCGGCGAGGCCGGGCGCGTTGTAGGACAGCTCCCGGTAGAGGGACGCCAGCCCGACGGCGGAGAGGTCGTCGAAGTCCGTGCGGTACGGCGCGGCCGACTCGATGAGCGTGGTGAACAGCGACAGCGTTCCGTCGTGGTTGTCGACCAGTTCGAGGAGCCGGGCGTGCTGAGGGTAGTCGATGTGGGAGGCGGTGTTGACCTCCCAGAAGGAGCGGGCCGGGGTGGCGTGGGCGTGCGGGGTGATGCGGTTGACGTGGCTGTGCCCGTTGATCCAGGCCACCACGTTCGGAAAGCGGCTCAGCAGGGCGATGACCTCCGCGCCGTCGTGCCGGGTCTCGTCCGTACGGGCCGCGTCGGGGCGCCGCGTCATGCTCGGACTGTGGTGGTGGCTGAAGACGAGGATATGTGCGTCGTCACCGCCGGGGTTGCGCACCACCCGGCCGTCCGCGTCGTGATAGCGCGCGCTGTGCGCCGCCAACGTCCGCTCCAGCCAGCGCAGTTGCTCGGTTCCCAGGGACCCTTCGTAGTGGCCGCTGCGGTAGGTGGTGTCGATGCTGATGCCCACGACTCCGTCCGCGATGGGGAAGGAGTAGTACATCCGCTCGCCGTCCAGGTGGTTCTCGGTGTAGCCGTGCCCGACCGGCCCCGCTCCGGCGAAGGCCGGGTTCAGATGCGCGCGCAGGTACTCGTGCGGTGTGGCCAGGCGCCGGCGGTCGTCGGCGGTCACCGTCCGCGCCTTGGCGGCGTTGCTGCGCAGGATGTCCTTGAGCACGGTGCTCTTGGGGTCGTCGCCGGTCTCCAGCACCTTGGCGAAGGCGGCCACGTCGGAGTCCGGCACGGAGAACAGCTTGCGGGCCCCGGTGATGTACTCGGCGAGCTGAGGGTCCTGCGGGGCCAGGCAACCGCCCGGGAGGTCGTCGTGGTTGCCGGGCGTCGAGTACCAGGGAATGCGCAGACCGGGGCTGGTGACCGGGCGGATCGCGGCGTCGAGGAAGCCGGGTATCCGCGGCATTCCGCGCCGCTTGTCCTGGTCGCGCAGGCCGTCGTCGGGATGCCAGTACAGCGGGAGACCGGAGTTCTGGACGCCTTCGTACGCCGCCGGATCGCCGGTGTTGGGGGTGATCCGGCCCCCGCTCATCACGGTGAGGAACCACTCCAGCTCCACCATGGAGTGGTTGTCGATGTTGTCGCCCGTGGACATCGCGAAGGCCGGCGGCCGACCGGTGTGGGGGCCGCCGCCCAGCGCGTTCACCTGCTCCACCAGCGACACCGCGCCCGCCACGTTCAGCGCCTCCTGCCCCCGCCACGATCCCGGGGACCCGGCGCGCAGGAACTCGGTCCGCAACGGGCTCTGGACGTCGGCCACATGGAGATCGGTGAGCTGGACGAAGCAGGCCAGGGCGGTGCGCCGGTCCCGGCGTGCGGCTTTGGCGGCGGCGAGTTCGTTTCGCACGACGAGGGGCCAGCCGGGGCCGGGGGCGATGCGCCGGTAGCCGGCACCGCCGGCGAGCCGGGCGGTCGTCTCCAGGGTCGTGGTCCCATACGGTGCCGCGCGTCCGGAGAGCGGGCGGGCCGACGACGGTCCGGGGCCGCCGCGCTGTGCCGGTACGGCGGCCGCGCCCGCGGTACCGCGGCTCATGTGGGGGAGTGCGAAGGCGGCGCCGGTCGCGGCGACGGCGGCACCAGAGGTGAAGAGGAATCGACGACGGTCGGTGGTGATGTCAATGCCGGCCATGGGGCCCTCCGTGCGGTGGCGGGCGTACCCGGCCACAGCGGTGTCACCAAGATTCGGAATCTCTTATTCCGAACTCTGCGGGAGGCTCGTGGCCGGCAGTTGAACGGGCCCGGAACGCGGAACACCCATCGCCCGTCGGTCTGGCCCGTTTAGCGGCTGTTGATCCCCGGCGGGCAAGATCGGTTCGCAGATGCACACCACCGACCATTTAGGGGGAAACCCATGAGCGTCGTGAAGTTCTACACGCTTGAGTGCGTCGAGCAGGAGGACTGGAACGGGGCGGACGACATCTACCTCACCCTCAACGGTGTGCGGGTCTACTCGACCAGCATCGAGAAGGGCGACAAGCGCCACATCAACAAGTCCTTCCCCTTCTCGGGTGACGTCGCCACGGTCCGCATGTACGAGAGCGACAGGCTCGACGATGACGACCTGCTCGGCGAGCAGATTCCGCTTCTCGGCGTCGGCGAGATGAAGTTCCGAGAGGACGGTGCCCACTACACGCTCTCCTACGAGCTGTCCTGACGACAGCCGTCGGCGGGCCGGCACCGCCGGCGGGTGCTCCCTCGACGGCGATGCGGGCCCTTGGGTGCCCGCCGGTGACTTCCGCTCAGGCGGGCGGGTAACCACGGGAGTGGACCAGTTCCCGGGTGAGCCGCGCGAAGGCGCGGGCGGCGGCGCTCTGGTAGGCGTTCTCGCGGCGCAGGAGGCTGACGGTGCGGGCCGGCAGGGCGGGGGAGAGGCGCAGCGGGGAGAGGCGCGGGTGGTCGTGGGTGACGGCGTCGGGCAGGACCGTGGCCAGGGAAGTGCGCTGGACGATCTCGGTCAGCGCCTGGATGGAGTTCGACTCGACGGCGATCCGCGGTCGCACGCCATGGGCGGCGAAGTAGCTGTCGATATGGCCGCGGGTGGCGAAGTCGCCGCTGAGCAGCGCGAGGCGGCGCTCGCCGAGATCGCGCGGCGACAGCGGCGCGGCCCGGTCGGCGGCGGGCGGGCCGGCGCCGACGACCAGACCGAGGGTTTCGGTGAACAGCGGGGTCGCGGTGATGCCGGGCGGATGGGCGCCGTGGAAGGCGATACCGAGGTCGAGTTCGTCGGCCAGCAGCCGGGAGGCGATGCGGTCCTGGGTCATCTCCTTGACGTCCAGGGTGATCCCCGGGTGGCGGCTGTGGAGCCCGGCGACCAGGGGGCCGATGAGGTAGGCGGTGAAGGTCGGCGTGGCCGCCAGCCGCAGATGGCCACGGGACAGGTCGGCCACGTCCAGCACCGCCCGCTCGGCGGCCGCCAGGTCCCGTAGGGCCCGCCGGGCGTGGTCGACGTAGACCTCGCCGGCGTCGGTGAGCCGCACGGTGCGCCCCGTGCGGTCCAGCAGCTGCACGCCCACGGTGCGCTCCAGCTGCTTGACCTGCTGGGACAGGGTGGGCTGGGAGATATGCAGGTCCTCCGCCGCGCGGGTGAAACTGCCGTGCTCGGCGACGGCGAGCAGATAGCGCAGATGACGCAGTTCCAGGGCAGCCATACGCCCACTATAGGACCCCTATAGATGGCATCGATAGAAGTCATGGATATTGCGTCTTGGACGCTATAGGGGCAGGTCGTGCAGGGTGAATGAGGTCGGCCCGCAGCGGGTCGACAGTCACCGAAGGGATTCATCCGTGCAGGACCTCACCGAGGGCGTCGCGCGATTCCAGCGGAACGTCCACCCGGCCAAGGCGGAACTGTTCGCGCGTCTGGCGACCACCCACCGGCCGACGACGCTGTTCATCGGCTGCTCCGACGCCCGCGTGGTTCCCGAGCTGATCACCCAGAGCGAGCCGGGCGAGCTGTTCGTCATCCGCACCGCCGGCAACCTCGTCCCCGCGCACACGCCCGGCCCGGACGCGGTCGCGGCCGGCATCGAGTACGCCGTCGCCGTCCTGGGCGTACGCGGCATCGTGGTGTGCGGGCACTCCTCCTGCGGCGCGATGACCGCCCTCGCCGAGCGCCACGACCTGACCGCCGTGCCGGCCGTCGCGGACTGGCTGCGCCACGCGGACGCGGCCCGTGCCCGTGCCTCGGCCTCGGCCGCCGAAGGGGAGGTGGCCGCCCTCGTGCGCGAGAACGTGCGCGCACAACTGGCGAACCTCGCCACCCATCCGTCGGTCGCCCGCGCCCTGGCGCAGCACACGCTCACCCTCAGCGGCTGGGTCTACGACATCCCCACCGGCACCGTCGAGGAAGTCGACACCGCCGGGCGCCGGCCCGTCCCTGCGAACTGAGCGGACCCGGCGGCCCGCACACCCGCCGTTCCCTCGTATGCACCGGCGAACGGCGCCCTCCTGAAGGTCCCCACCCGTAAGTCCGAACCCGCAAGCCCGATCCCGTAAGTCCGAACCCGAAAGGACCCCCTCCCCATGATGCACGCTCAGTTCGACCCCGCCGCCCGTCAGGCCCTGGCCGCCGCAGCCGTGGAGGCCAAGCTGCGCAAGGACCTGTCCTGGCAGCGGATCGCCGACGCCGCCGGCCTGTCCGTCGCCTTCGTCACCGCCGCCGTCCTCGGCCAGCACGCCCTCCCGGAGCCCGCCGCACACGCGGTGGCCGAACTCCTGGATCTGGACGCGGACGCCGCGCTGCTGCTGCAGACCATCCCGACCCGCGGTTCCCTCCCCGGCGGTATCCCGACCGACCCGACCGTCTACCGCTTCTACGAGATGCTCCAGGTCTACGGCACCACCCTCAAGGCGCTGGTCCACGAGCAGTTCGGCGACGGCATCATCAGCGCGATCAACTTCACACTGGACGTGAAGAAGGTCGCCGACCCCGAAGGCGGCGAGCGCGCGGTGATCACGCTGGACGGCAAGTACCTGCCGACCAAGCCCTTCTGAGTCCGGCCGGGCGCGTTCTGCGTCCCGCCGGAGGACTTCCTCAGCGGCAATACAGAAATACCCCGGACCGAATTGACGTCCGGGGTATTTCTCTGCGTATATTGAGGGCTTCTGTGTCTCAACTCGGCCGCGGCTCAACTGGAGACACATTCCCAATGTTCATTCCGAACTGTATCCGAGCGGAGTTCAATTGTCAAACGAGGAATTGCGGTGCGAGCAGGAATTCACCGATCTGCTCCATGGGCGACTCGCCGAAATGCGGGACGGCGCCGCGGCGGCGGTGCGTGAAACCCTGCCGCGGGAGGGGAACAACGCCCAGGCGCGGCTGGAGCGCGATGTCATGGTGGCCGAGCAGGCCGGACTGCTGGCCGCCTTCGAAGCCGGGGAGAACGGCCTGTGCTTCGGCCGGCTGGTGTTCCGCGACGGCAGCGACCACCACATCGGCCGGATCGGCATCCGGCGGGACGACGCCGACCGCACCCCGCTCGTCATCGACTGGCGGGCCGAAGTCGCCCGCCCGTTCTACCTCGCCACCGGCCACACCCCGATGGGACTGCGCCGCAGACGGCACATCACCACCGAGGGCCGGCGGGTCACCGCCCTGCACGACGAGATCCTGGACCTGACCGACGCCGAACGCACCGGGCACGAGGGCGCCGACGCGGACGCCGTGCTGCTGGCCGCGCTGGACGCGGCGCGCACCGGACGGATGCACGACATCGTGCAGACCATCCAGGCCGAGCAGGACCGCATCATCCGCGCCCCGCACCACGGCGTCCTCGTCGTGGAGGGCGGCCCCGGCACCGGCAAGACCGTCGTCGCGCTGCACCGCGCGGCCTATCTGCTCTACGCGCACCGGGAGCTGCTCGCCCGCCGCGCCGTGCTGATCGTCGGGCCCAACCCGGCGTTCCTCAGCTACATCGAGGAGGTGCTGCCCGCGCTCGGCGAGACCGGCGTCCTGCTCGCCACCCTCGGCGAGCTCTTCCCCGGCGTGCGCGCGACCGGCACCGACACCGCCAGGGCGGCCGAGATCAAGGGCGGCGCGGCCATGGCCGACGCGCTGGCACGCTTCGTACGCGACCGGCAGTCCCTGCCCGACCCCGCGATCGTCATCGAGCACGACGACGGCGAACTGCGGCTGGACGCCGACCTGGCGTACGAGGCGCGGCGCCGGGCGCGCGAGACCGGGCTGCCGCACAACCTCGCCCGCCCCCACTTCGCCTTCCGCGTCATCGACGCGCTCACCGCCCAGTTGGTCGACCGGATCGGCGCGGACCCCTACGGCGGCCCGAACCTGCTCGGCCCCGACGACATCGCCCAGCTCGGCAAGGCCATCGCCGTCAGCCCCGAAGTGCACCGCGCCATCGAGGAGTTGTGGCCCACGCTCACGCCGCAGCAGCTGGTCGGCGACTTCCTCGCCGACCCCGTCCACCTCCCCGACGCGGACGCCCGAGCGATCCGCCGCGCGGCCGGCGAGGGCGAGTGGACCCCCGCCGACGTCCCGCTGCTGGACGAGGCCGCCGAGCTCCTCGGCGAGGACGACTCCGCGGCCCGTGCCGCGGCCGAGGCCGAGCGCCAGGAACGGATCGCCTACGCACAGGGCGTGCTCGAACTCTCCTACGGCTCCCGCACCCAGGAGTTCGAGGACCGCGACGACGAGGACTCCGAGGTGCTGGCGGCGCACGACCTGATCGACGCCGAACGCCTCGCCGACCGCCAGGAGGAGACCGACCACCGCAGCGCCGCCGAACGCGCCGCCGCCGACCGCACCTGGGCCTTCGGCCACATCATCGTGGACGAGGCGCAGGAGCTGTCCGCGATGGCGTGGCGGCTGCTGATGCGCCGCTGTCCGACCCGCTCGATGACCCTGGTCGGCGACCCGGCGCAGACCGCGGAGCCGGGCGGCTGCGGCACTTGGGAGACGATCCTCGCGCCGTACGTCGGCGAGCGCTGGCAGCACGTCAGACTCGGTGTCAACTACCGTACGCCGACCGAGATCATGGAGCTCGCCGCGCGGGTGCCCCGGGCCGTCGACCCGGACTTCGCACCACCGCGGTCGATCCGCTCCACGGGCCGACCGCCGTGGGCGCACCGCACCGACGATCTGGCCGGCGCGGTGGCCGAGGCGGTCCGGCGCGAGACCCGCGACGCGTCCGGCCGTCTCGCGGTGATCGCCCCGCGCACGCACCATGCGGCGCTGCTCACCGCCCTCCCGGCCGCCTCCGCCGGTCCCTCGCCGGATCTGACCAGCCCGGTGGTGCTGATCGACCCCAGGCAGGCCAAGGGCCTGGAGTTCGACACGGTGATCGTGGCGGCACCGGAGGAGTTCGGGGCCAGCGATCTGTACGTCGCGCTCACCCGGGCGACCCAACGGCTGGGCGTGATCCATACCCGGCCGCTGCCGGCGGGCCTGGAAACCCTTCGCCCAAAGGACAGGGCGACGGCGCCGCTCTGAGTGCCGGTCGACGGTGGGGAGCGGGCGCAGACGGGAGGGGGGAAGGGCGGCGGACGGGGCGTGAGAGGGCCGGGCGTGGCGGGCACGGGCCGCGCGCGCCCCGGCAATGCCCCGGCGGACTCCCGAGCCGGGGCATGGACGACACCGTCCCTGGCAAGGCATGACCCGCCCACCGCCCCCAAGGCCCCGTGGGCAGGCCGCCCCGGCCGCTCCGTGCCAGCCCTTCGCGCAGAGGGGCAGATTGGAGGTTCGGCATGCCCGGAAAGCACCGGAAGCCCCGGCGCCGTCCCGAGCACCGCACCCTGAAGGCCGCGATCGCCACCGCCGTCGGCGTGGCCCTGGGCGCCGCGGGCCTCGATGTGGCGACGGCCCTCGACGCCCCGCCGCGGACCGCGGACGCCGCCCGCGTCGGTCCGGCGCATCCCGCAGGGGACACGCCCGTTGGCGCCTCGGCCGACCCCGATCCGGCAGTGCAGGACCCGTCCGAGTACGTGCGCCAGGTCGTACGGCTGGTGAACGCGGAGCGCGCCGGCCACGGGTGCGCGCCCGTACGCTGGAACGCCGTGCTGCAGCGAGCCGCGCAGCGCCACTCGGACGACATGGCCACCCGTCACTTCTTCGACCACACCAACCCCGACGGAGCCGACCCGGGGGAGCGGATCACCCGCGCCGGCTACGCCTGGTCCTCGTACGGCGAGAACATCTCCGTCGGCCGGGCGACGCCCTCCGCCGTCATGAGCGCCTGGATGGACAGCCCCGGCCACCGCCGCAACATCCTGCAGTGCGATCTGGCGGACATCGGCGTCGGCATCCGCTTCGGCACCGGCGGGCCGTGGTGGACGCAGGACCTCGCCGCCCCCTAGGGCAGCACCTAGCCCAAGTTGAGGGCCGTGGCGAGATCCACGGACGGGTCGAGTGAGGCGACGACGTGGGCCTGGAGAAGTGCTCCGCCGCGGGAGAAGCGGCGGGTGCCGAGGGCCGCGTCGAGGCGGTCGGCGGCGCCCGCCGTGGTCGCTACGGCGGCGTCCAGGCTCAGGACCGCGGTCCTGGTGTCGAGGGACGAGCGGATGTCGGGCCGGGTGAAGGTGCCCAGGGTGATCGTGGTGGCGGCGTGCTCGCCGTCGGCGACGCGGGCCCTGAAGGTGCCCTGGGAGAGGTCCGCTTCGAAGTCGGTGACCTTGACGGTCTTGTGGGTCCTGCCGTTGCTCAGCGCCATACCGGAACCGGCGAAGTGCAGTTCGCCGCCGACCTTGCCGCCGCTGTTGGTGACCGCGCCGTCCTTGAGGCGCAGCCGTGTACCGCCGTCGGTGTGGCCGGCGGGGGCGCCCGGCCCGACCTCGTCTCCTGCGCGGACCTCGCCCTCCGCGCCGAACTCGGCGATCGTCACACCGTCGGTCGCGAGCGCGGCGAGCAGGGCGGCGGGCACGCGCACGACGGCCGAGCCGCTCTGGACCGGCACCTCGGTGTGGCCGGCGGGCCGGGCGGGAGCGGCCGGTGCGTCCGGTGGCGGGGTGGCGGGCGAGGGGCGTGCCGGAGCGGGAGCGGCCGCGGGAACGGCGATCGCGAGCGCCAGGACGGCGGCCGTGACGAGGCGGCGAGGGTGCATGCGGATCCCTTTCGTGAGCGGGAGGTCACTCCACGTGCGCATCCGTACTCATGATGAAGTCTCCCGGCGCCTTCCGCCGGGCACGGCCGTGGCGGGCGGCGAGCGAAGGGAGGGGACGAGGTGGGGCGGCGGAGCGGCGAGGTGGCGGCGCGCGGCGAACTGCGGACAACTCTTCTCGTATTTTGTGCAAAATAGAGGGTGTCTTGCTAGCGGAACGCGTTAGCGTGCTGTGCCCGCGCCGCCTCAGCACCAGGGAGCCATGAGCCCGCCATGACCGTCACCTCCACGCTTCCCGCCACCATGCGTGCCGCCGTACTGCACGGACCCGAGCGCCTCGACATCGAAGAGCGCCCCGTTCCCGTCCCCGGGCCGGGCGAGGTACTGGTCCGCGTCGAGGCGGTCGGCACCTGCGGCTCGGACGTGCACTACTACCGGCACGGGCGGATCGGCGACTTCGTCGTACGGGAGCCGCTCGTCCTGGGCCATGAAGCGGCCGGCACGGTGGTCGCCTGCGGCCCGGGAGCCGACACCCGGCGGATCGGCCGGCGCGTCTCCATCGAGCCCGGCACGCCCTGCGGCAGCTGCGGAGAATGCCGTCCGGGCCGCTACAACCTCTGCCCCGACATGCGCTTTCTGGCCACACCGCCGGTCGACGGCGCCTTCTGCGAATACCTCGCCGTGCACCAGGACTTCGCCCACGAGGTCCCCGACTCCCTGACCATCGAGGAGGCCGCCCTGCTGGAGCCGCTCTCCGTGGCGGTCTGGGCCTGCCGCAAGGGCCGCGTCGCCCCCGGCGACCGTGTGCTGATCACCGGTGCGGGGCCCATCGGACTGGTCGCCGCCCAGACGGCACGGGCCTTCGGCGCACGGGACGTGCTCGTCACCGACGTCCTCCCGCACCGCCTCGAACTCGCCCGGGCCACCGGCGCCACCGTCCTCGACGTCTCCCGCACACCGCTGCGCGAGGCGGACCACGCCCCCACCGTCCTGCTGGAGTGCTCCGGGGTTCCCGCGGTGAGCGGTGAGGCGATCCGCACCGTGGCCCGGGCCGGACGCGTCGTCCTCGTCGGGATGGGCGGGGACGAGATCCCGCTGCCCCTGAGCCGGGTGCAGAACCACGAACTGGAACTGACCGGCACCTTCCGCTACGCACACACCTGGCCCGCCGCGACGGCGCTGGTGGAGTCGGGGGCGGTCCGGCTCGACTCCCTGGTCTCGCACGGTTACGGTCTTGCGCAGGCTGAGAGCGCACTGACCGTCGCCACCCACGACGAGACCGCCGTCAAGGCCGTCATCTACCCGCAGCGGTAGGCCGCGGCCGCCGCTGCCCGATCGGAAAAGGGGCGGCCCCGATGGCTTCCACACGGTCGTCGCTGGCCGAGGTCGACCGGCGGCGGCAGGACGTACTGGCCCATGTCGTCGAGCACGGAGAGGTGCGCATCGACGATCTGGCCCGGCACTTCGGGGTCAGCCTCGCGACCATGCACCGCGATCTGGACCAGCTCGCCGAACGCCGGCTGCTGCGCAAGGAACGCGGCCGGGCCGCGCCGTTCCCGACGCTCACCATGGAGACCGCGACCCGCTTCCGCATCGCCGTGAACCGCCCCGTGAAGGAGGCGCTCTGCGCCGCCGTCGCCGACGAGATCCGCCCGGGCGGCACCGTCGTCCTGGACGACTCGACCACGGTCTTCCCGCTCGCGGCCCGGATCGCCCGTACCGAAGCGGTCGCCGTGGTCACCAACTCCCTCGGCGTGGCCCGGCTGTTCGACGAGACGCCGGGCGCCGACGTGACCCTCCTCGGCGGCCGCTACCGCGGGGAGTTCGGCTCCTGCGTCGGCCCGGACGTACTGCGCGCCCTGGGCCGCATCCGCGCCGACCTCGCGGTGATGTCGGCCGTGTCCGTCCTGGGCGGCCGGCTCTTCCACCCGGTGCGCGACTACGCGGAGATCAAGGAAGCCATGCTGGACTGCGCGCAGCGGTCGCTGCTCCTGGCGGACCACACCAAGTTCGGCAAGACCGCCACCCACGCCTACGGCGACATCACCCGCTACGACCGGGTCGTCACCGACCACGCCACGCCGCCCGGCGAACTGGCCGAACTGCGCCGCCTGGGCGTGCGGGTCGACGTGGTCGACGCCTGACGCCGCGGCAGGCGCGTCGGGGCGACGCGCCTCGTCGATGTGGGCCGTACGCCGCCGTACCCCCGGCGAGTGCCCGGATATCGGGCGGCGCCTGCCATTTTCCGACAATCAACGCCCTGCGCAGGAACATGCGTTGACGCCGGGCCCGTCCTGATGTGATGGTACGGCCGCCCGGGTCATGGACATGCCGTCCTCGACATACCGTCCTCCTGCCGTGCACTGCCCCCACCCGTCGGAAACCGGCCGGACGACGACACGACGCTGCCCCGCCCCGGTGTCCCACCAGATCCTCCGTCGGTAGAACGCGCTACCCCCTCAAGGAGCCATGGTGTTACGAAGACTCTCGGTGGCCGGCATATCCCTCGCCGCCACCCTCGCAGCAGCCATCCTCGCCGCGGCCCCCACGGCCGCGGCCACACCGCAGACGCCCCGGCCCGCCACCGGCAGCAGCCTGGCCCAGGCCGCCCCCGACATCGATGTGGCCAAGGTCCAGGCGCACCTCACCGAGCTGAACAACATCGCCACCCGCAACGGCGGCAACCGCAAGTCCAGCGGACAGGGCTACCGGGACTCCGTCGCCTACGTCAAGAACAAGCTCCAGGCGGCCGGTTACACCGTCACCGAGCAGCCCTGCACCTCCGGCTGCGCCACCGGAGCCGGACCCAACCTGATCGCCGAATGGCCCAAGGGCGACGCCGGCAATGTGTACATGTTCGGCTCCCACCTCGACAGCGTCGGCGCCGGACCGGGCATCAACGACAACGGCTCCGGCTCGGCCGTGCTCCTGGAGACCGCACTCACCCTCGCCGAGCAGAACCCCGCCATGGCCGCCCGCGTCCGCTTCGGCTGGTGGACGGACGAGGAGCAGGGCCTCAACGGCTCCGACTTCTACGTCAACTCCCTCTCCAGTACCGAGCGTTCGAAGATCAAGGCGTACTACAACTTCGACATGGTCGCCTCGACCAACGGCGGCTACTTCATCAACCACGTCAACTCCGCCGCCGCCGCGCCGATGAAGGCGTACTGGGACTCCCTCGGCCTGCAGCCGGAGGAGAACACCGAGGGCGCCGGCCGCTCCGACGACTACTCCTTCGAACAGGCGGGCATCCCGACCTCCGGATACGCGATGGGCGCCGGCGCACGGAAGACCTCCGCCCAGGCGGCCAAGTGGGGCGGCACCGCCAACCGCTCCTACGACTCCTGCTACCACCAGTCCTGCGACACCACCAACAACATCAACAGCACCGGGCTGAACCGCAGCGCGGACGGCATCGCCTACACCCTGTGGAAGCTCGCCGTCAGCGACACCACCCCGGCGAACGACTTCTCCCTGGCCGCCGCCCCGTCCTCGGGAAGCGTCGACCCGGGCTCATCGGTGACCAGCACGATCTCGACGGCGACCACCAGGGGCTCCGCCCAGACGGTGCAGCTGTCGGCCTCGGGCGCCCCGGCGGGCGTGACCGTCTCCTTCAGCCCCGCCTCGGTGACGTCCGGCGACAGCTCCACCCTGACCGTCGCCGCGTCCGCGACCGCGGCCCCCGGCACCTACTCCCTCACCCTCACGGGCACCGGATCCGTCACGCACGCAACGACCTTCGCCCTGACGGTCAAGGGGACCGGCAGCTGCACCAGCCGGCAGCTCCTCGGCAACGGCGGATTCGAGAACGGCACCACCCCCTGGACGGGCGACACCGGCGCGATCGGCGCCCACTCGGGCCAGTCCGCCCACAGCGGCAGCCGGTTCGCCTGGCTCGGCGGCTACGGCCGCACCGCCGCCGACACCCTCAGCCAGCCGGTGACCGTTCCCGCCGGATGCAGCCGAGCGACACTGACCTACTGGCTGCACATCGACACCGATGAGACCGGCAACGTCGCCTACGACACCTTCAAGGTCAAGGTGGGCGACACCACCCTGACGACCCTGTCCAACACCGACGCGGCCAGCGGCTACACCCAGCGCACCCTGGACCTGAGCCGCTACGTCGGACAGCAGATCACGCTGACCTTCACCGCCACCGAGGACGCCAGCCTCCAGACCAGCTTCGTCCTCGACGACGCGGCCCTGCACACCGGCTGACCTCCCGCTGCCCGGAGGGGCGGGACCGGCCCGCCGGCACCTCGTCCCTCCGGCGCACGGACGACCTGCGCCACCCGGCCCGTCCCACGTCTCCGCCTCAGGCCCGTGCGGTGAAGGGGCACTTCCAGTCGGCCGGCTTGCGACGGCCCGAGTAGCGCCGGGCCTCGGAGAGCTGCTCGTACTCCACGAGGTTCGGATTGATGTCGCCCTGCAGCTCTATGTCCTGCTTGCGTATCTTCTCCTGGAGCCGGTCCCACAGGCCGGCGGCCTTGATCCGGTCGAACTGGGCGTGGGAGTTGAAGGCGAGCATCGGGAACGGCGGTCGGCGGCCGATGCGGCTGTGCGTCTCGTGCAGCCCGATGACGAAGAACGGGTGCCCGGCCACGCTGTAGGCGAAGGCGCCGGACGACGGGTCGCGGTCGTAGCCGTCGGCCCAGGAGTGGGTCAGGCTGTCATGATCGTGGACCGCCTGCAGCTGCTGCCACATCAGGTCCTCGAACTCGGTGTCCGGCACGTTCAGCGGGCCCGAGAAGGTGGCGACGAAGCTGGTGAAGGGCTTGGCGTCCCAGTCCACCGACTTCACATAGGCGTGCAGGTCCTCCGTCATCTGCCGGGCGGCCCCGTCGCCCCCGAGCCAGGTGTAGTGATGATGGGTGATACCGCCCTGCCGCCACGCCGAACGGCCGGCCAGGCAGGGAAAGGCATCGCCGAGCAGGAACTGCCCGACTTCAGTGGCGGCGGAGGCGTCAACCGTCATGTTCGTGACCTTCGGTGAGGGGGGCCTCGCCCGTGGTGGGGGCCCTGGCCGTGCTGGGGACTCTGGAAGTGAAGATCGAACCCCGCCAGTTCGTCAAGACATGACAGCAGGGCACCTGGTCCGCCGCCCTCACCAGCGGCGACGGGAACGGAGCCGAGGCCGGCCGGGTCCCGTCGGCCGCGATGCCGCCCCGGCGGGCCGCACGGCCTGATTCCGCCCGACAGGCGCCGTCAGCGCGCGGCGGGCAGGCCGCTCCCCGTGCGCTTCAGGGTGCGGATCACCGGCGCGGTCTCCAGGGACCGGACGGCATCCAGCGCGGCCACGCGCTCGGTCAGGTACCGGCACAGATCATCGGCGCTGCGGCAGTTGACCGCGGCGACGAGATTGCTCGGGCCGGTGGTCATGGCGGCGAAGGAGACCTCGGGATGCGCGGCCAGCTCATGCGCGGTGTCGCTCAGCCCGGAGGGCCGTACGGACATCCACAGCCGGGCCTCGGTGGGGAACCCCAGAGCGGCCGGCGCGATGTCGACGGCGCAGGTGAGGACGCCGGCGCGCCGCAGCGCGTCCAGGCGGCGCTTCGCCGTGGAGTCGGCTCCGCCCACGGCGGCCGCGAGCTCGGTGTAGCCGGCCCTGCCGTCGCGCCGGAGGACCTCCAGCATCGCCCGGTCCTGATCGTCGAGGACCACCGGCCCCTCGCCCGGGGACGGCGGGGCGGGCCGCAGACGGTCGACCTGCTCCGTCGAGAGCCGGGCGGAGCCGGCCCAGTCCTTCGGCAGAGCGGTGGCGCGCAGCAGCAGGTGTGCGGAGACCGCGGTGACCCGGCTGGTTCTGGGGAGCTGCTGCAGCAGCAGGGCATCGCGCTCGGCGGCGGACGGCGTCTGGACGTGGCAGGAGATCTCCGTCCCTCCGGAGAGCAGATACACATACGACGTGTCGGACCGGGCGGCCAGAGCGCCGGCGATGGCACCGGCGGCATCCGGGGTGCACTGGATCCGGAGGGTCCACGACGTGTGGCCGAGCGGCCCGCCGTCGACGACGCCGACGACCCGGAGGACGCCGGCCGACCGCAGTCTGCGATAGCGGCGGGCGACCGTGTTCTCCGAGACACCGAGAACCTCGGCGACGGTGCGGAACGGTGCCCGTCCGTCGATCTGGAGCGCATGGACCAGACCGCGGTCGACGTCATCCATGGCACCGGCACCGGCACCGGCAACGGCATCGGCGCCGGAGGCGTTGGTTATGACGGAATTCATCGTCTCACGCTAGCTCGTGACGACTTCCTGCGCAGTGACGCTGCTGGATGGCCCTCCCGCGCCCTGCCCGGTGATCGTGGACGCGGTCGGCCGGACACCGGCAGACCTCGGCACAGCCCGCCGCACCCCACCACGCACGGAGGCTTCGATGAACGCCAACAGCACGATCCTCGTCACGGGAGCGACCGGAAACGTGGGCCGACAGGTGGTCTCCCAGCTCCTGGCGGCCCACGTGGGCGAGGTGCGGGCACTGACCCGCACCCCCGAGGCGGCCCGGCTTCCGCACCAGGCCGAAGTGCACCAGGGCGACCTCGCCGACTCCGGCGCGCTGGAGTCGGCCCTGGAAGGGGCGGACGCGGTCTTCCTCATGTGGCCCTTCCACAGCGCCGAGCCGGCCGCCGCCGTCGTGGACGCCCTCCGGCGGCACACACGCCGCGTGGTCCTGCTGTCCTCCGGCGCCGTCCGCAGCGGGCTCGAATGGGACCAGCAGCCGCACCCGGTGGGACGTTCCCACCGGGCGGTGGAGCAGCTGATCGAACACTCCGGTCTGCGCTGGACCCACCTGCGGCCCAGCACCTTCGCCGCCAACGCGCTGTGGTGGGCCGACCAGATCCGCACCGGCGATGCGGTACGCGGCGCCTTCGGGGCCGTGGCCATGGCGCCCCTGCACGAGGCGGACATCGCCGCCGTCGCGGTGCGCGCCCTGACCGGCGACGGCCACGACGCCGCCGTATACCCGCTGACCGGCCCGGACGTCCTGACCCAGGCCGAGCAGGTCCGCGTCATCGGCGAGGCACTCGGCCGGCCCTTGAGATGGCAGGAACTGTCGCGGGAAGCCGCTCGGCAGCAGCTGCTGGCCGATGCGGCGATCCCCGACTCCTTCGTGGAGGTCCTGCTGAACGGCTACGCCGAGATGCTCGACCGGCCCCGCCCCGTCACCACCGGCACCGTCGAGGAGATCACCGGCGCACCGGCGCGGACCCTGCACCAGTGGACCCTCGACCACGCCGCCGCGTTCCGTCCGCGCCGGTGAGCACCTCGGTGTCCGTGCCGACCCGCAACGCGGCCACCAACCGGGAGGCGACCGGCACGGGCACGCTGTGCCGGTCGGCCGCCCGCAGCAGCGCACCCCCGATCGCATCGAGCTCCAGCGGACGGCCCGCCTCCGCGTCCCGTTGCATCGACGACCGGCTCTCGCCCGGGAACGCGTCGTACAGCTCCAGGGTCTTCGCGGGATCGGTCGGCGCACCACAGGCCCCGCTCACCGCGGCGGCCTCCGCGACCAGGGCGGTCAGCTCCTCGCGCCGCTCGGTCCGCACCTCACCGATCGGCAGACCGTAATGGGTGGTGAGCAGCGCGAAAGGAGCCAGGAACGCCAGCTTGGCCCAGAGCGCCGCGGTCTCGTCGTCCACTACGCGCGTACGCACTCCCGCCTCCTCCAGCACCGCCGTCAGCGGTCCGAGGCGCTCGGGCGCTCCGGCCAGATCGATCTCGGTGAACGGGCTGCCGTGCTCGATGATTCCCGGCGCGGTACGGGTCGAGGCGACGCGGATGACGCCCGGCACGACACGCCGCGCGCCGTAGCGGCCGCGCAGCACGTCCGGGTGCTCGATGCCGTTGAGCAGCGGAACCACCCAGCCGTCACCGACGACGTCGGGCGGGATCCGCTCCAGCGCCGCGGCGAGAGCGGTGTGCTTGACGGCGACCAGGCACAGATCGACCGGCTCGCGCAGTTCGGTGTCCGCCTCGACCCGCGCGGTGAAGGCGCCGAACTGCGCGCTGCGCACCGTGATGCCGTCCCGCCGCAGCACCCGCGCCGTCGCCTCCCCGGCCACACAGATCACCCGGTGGCCGGCACGGGACAGCACGCCCGCCAGGAGACCGCCGACTCCTCCCGGGCCGAGCACCGCCACGCTCCAGGGGCGGGCGGCGGGCTCGGTCGCGGGACGGCCCGACGGCTCGGCGAGCACCGTCCGGCAGTCCCGCCACGCGGAGGTGCTCAACAGCGGTCGAAGCCGGCCGAACAGGGTGAGCAGACCGGCGCCCGAGGTCTCCCGGAACCCGGGATCGACGCGGGCGATATCGAGTTCGTTGGCGGCCGTGAGCTCGGCGAAGTCCCGCCGCAGCGCGAGGGACGGTGTGCGGGTGCGACCGGTGAAACGGTCCCGGAAGGTGGCGTCGGGCTCCGCGAGGGTGGGATACGAGGCGCCGCGGTCGCAGCCGGCGTAGAAGTACACCAGTGCCTCGGCCTCGGCGCCGATGACCGCGGCCAGTTCCGCGCGGCGGTCGAGCGGCAGCAGGTGGGTGGCGAAGCCATCGGTGCCGTAGCAGGCATGGCACAGGCCGGCGAGTCGCAGGGCCGGCCGGGCGCCCCACTCGGCGAGCTGCTCCTGCACCCGGTGGAGGTGAGCCAGCAGCGTCCCACCGGGATGCTCAAGCGTGTCGGCGCCCCACTCGCGCAGCAGGTCGGTGACGCGGGCGGTCACGGAACCGATGTCCGGAGCATCTGAAGCGAGGTCTGAGCCGAGATCAGGATCGACGCCTGAACCATGGGCGTCAGGAGGTACGGAGAACATGGGCTGCGGGCTCCTTTCGGTGCTTGACGGGTCGGCACCCGCCCCGGCCCGCGCCTGCCGTCCGGCCTGGCGCGGGAAGGGGGCGCGGTTGCCGCCCTTGGCCCTGCGGTGATCATCGAGGATGCCGTAAATCCAAGTCAATCCTCGGATTCTCTTGCCACTTTCCAAGTAATAGCTTGGATTTCGCATGGCTCTCAAGGACCCGGCTCTCTGCGGAGAGCGCATGTTTTGACCTCTCAGGGCCCGGTGCCTACGCTCGAAAGTGACATCTGATTGAGGTTGCAACGATGTCCGCGAAGCAGGTTCGGAGTCCTGCTAAGTCGCCTCCGTACGGTGCGTCAGGGCCTCGCGCGTTCCCGGCGCACGGTGGTGAGGCCAGGAGAACTCCACATCGACATGCCGACGTATCGGCAACGCACCAACCCCGAGAGGGGACGATCATGCGCGCGAAGACCAGGACCCACCGCATAGCCGCGGCACTGTGTGCAGTGCCCTTCCTCGTGCTTGCCGGGGCCGGCGCCGCCAGCGCGGCTCCCGCCGCCGCTCCGGCAGCCGCACCCACCCACGCCGCCACCCACGGATGGGGCTGCGACGACGACTGGGGCTGGGGCGGCTGGGACTGCTACGACCACGGTTATGGCTACGGATTCGGCGTCATCATCATCCGCTGACCATCCGGGCCGAGAGACGCCCGAACACCTCCTATCGCAGGGGACCTGCCCGCACGGGCCGGTCCCCTGCCGTGTGCCGGAGCGCCGGACCGCGGGCGATCCACGCCGACGCCGCCGACCGCGGTCCGGTCGGCGGCGTCGGGCGGACCCGGCGTCAGGCGGCCTGCTGCAGCCGGTGCAGGGACGCCACCAGCTTGTCCACCTCCTCGGGTGTGTTGTACAGCGCGAGGGAGGCACGGGCCGCGCTCTCCACGCCGTAGTGGGCCAGCGCGGGCTGGGCGCAGTGGTGGCCGGCCCGGATGGCGATGCCGTCGCGGTCCAGCCAGTCGGCGATCTGTGACGGATCGTGGCCGGCGAGGGTGAAGGTGAGTACGGCGATCCGCTCGGGCGCGGAACCCAGCAGCTCAAGCCCCGGAACCGTGGACAACGCCTGCTGCGCGTGCGCCATGAGCGAGGTCTCGTAGGCGGCGATGGCGTCCCGGTCGAAGGACGTCAGCCAGTTGAGCGCGGACAGCAGACCGACCACGCCGGAGATATGCCCGGTACCGGCCTCCAGGAGGTGGGGCACCGGCGCATAGGACGTACGGGCGAAGCTGACCGACTCGATCATGTTGCCGCCGCCCTGCCACGGCGCCATGCTCCGCAGGATCTCGGGCTTGGCGTACAGGGCGCCGATCCCCGTGGGCGCGAACAACTTGTGCCCGGAGAACACATAGAAGTCGGCGTCCAGGTCCTGCACATCGACGGGGAAGTGCGCCACCGCCTGCGCCCCGTCCACCAGCACCTTGGCCCCGTAGCGGTGCGCGAGCGCGGTCATCTCGCGGACCGGCGGGACGGTGCCGAGCACATTCGACGCATGGCTGATCGCGACGAGCTGGGTGCGCATCGACAGCAGATCGGCGTACGCGGTGAGGTCGATCTGCCCGTCCGGTTGCAGTGGTACGGGTACCACCCGGGCCCGGGTCTCCTTGGCGACCAACTGCCAGGGGACGATGTTGGAGTGATGCTCCAGCACCGGGACGAGGATGTCGTCCCCGGGGCCGAGGTTGGCCCGCCCCCAGCTCTGGGCGACGAGGTTGATCGCCTCGGTGGTGCCGCGTACGAAGACGATGTCGTCCGGTGACGGTGCGCCGAGGAAGTCGGCGACCGCCGCCCGGCCCGCCTCGTACGCCTCGGTGGCCTCCCGGGCCATGGTGTGGGCACCGCGGTGGATGTTGGAGTTGGCGGATCCGTAGAAGCCGGCCAGCGTCTCGATCACCTGGCGCGGCTTCTGCGTGGTGGCTCCGTTGTCCAGCCAGACCAGCGGGTGCCCGTTCACGGTCCGGTGCAGGATCGGGAAGTCCCGCCGCGCCGACTCTGCGGAGAACGGGACGGGTTGACCGGGAAGTCCGGCGGGTTGACCAGGGAGACCGGCGGGTTGTGAGGGTTGCGGGAGGCCGGGTGGGGAGGCGGCGGACGGAGATCCTCCGGCGACCGGTTGCGTGACCGGATGCCCGACCGGTTGCGCGGCCGGAGCGGAAGCCGGAGCCGTCGTGGCGGCCGCGGCCGCGGTCGACGTCGGTGCGGTGGCGGGGGCCGTGACCGGAGGAAGCGCCGCAGCCGGATCCGTGGTCGCCTGCGGGACCGTGTCGAGCCACCGACCCCGCGTAACGTCAGGAGTAGTCATGGTAGTTGGAGACCTCGACGTTCTGGAGCACGGCGAGCGCATCCTCCACCAGCACCGCGGTGTTGAAGTACGCCGTCATCAGGTACGACGTGATGCCCTTCTGGTCGACGCCCATGTTCCGCATCGACAGGCCGGGCTCCACCTCGTCCTCGACCTTCGCCGGGCGCAGACCCACCACGCCCTGCTCGGCCTCGCCCACCCGCATCAGCAGGATCTCGGTGGTGCCGATGCCCGCACCGCCGGAGAACCGCACCTTGTCGGAGGGCAGCAGGGGGACCCCGCGCCACGTCAGCAGCGGGCTGCCGAAGCGGTTGTCGATGATCGGGGGCACGCCCCGGCGCGTACACTCCCGGCCGAACGCGGCGATGGCCCTGGGGTGCGCGAGGAAGTAGCCGGGCTGCTTCCAGACGCGGGTCAGCAGCTCGTCGAGGTCGTCGGGGGTCGGCGAGCCGGTGCGCGCCTGCACCCGCTGCCCCGGGGCCACGTTGTTGAACAGGCCGAACTCCGGGTGGTTGAGCAGCGAGGCCTCCTGCCGCTCGCGCAGCGCGTGGACCGTGAGGTTGGACTGGGCCCGGGTCTGGTCGATCGGCCCGTTGTAGAGGTCGGAGACCCTGGTGTGCACCCGCAGCACCGTCTGGGCGAGGGTCATGTGGTACTCGCGGGGCGTGTCCTCGTAGTCGACGAACGTCCCGGGGAGGTCCGGTTCGCCGTCGTGGCCGGCCTTGAGGTCGACCGGCACCTCGGCGCCCGGCAGTACGCCGTCCGCGGCGAGGTAGGCGTCCAGCGCGCCGCGCACCGTCGCATCGCGGTCGCACAGCCCGGCGAGCGCGCTGCGCTCGACGCACAGCGCCACGCCGGGGGTGAGCGCCTTGACGCGGTACGGCAGGGGCTCGGAGCGGGTCCAGGCATCGAGGTCGAAGAACTGGCCGTCGCCGACCACTTCGAGCAGGGCATCCTCGCCGTAGCGGCCGCTCACCCGCTTCTCGGCGCGGCCCTGGGCGATCACCCACAGCCGGTCGTGCGCGTCGCCGTCCTGCGCCAGCAACTGCCCGGCCTCGAAGGGGACTTCCGTGAAGGCGCCCGCCAGTTCGGCCAGCAGTGCGTCGTCGGCCTCCCGGAGGTAGGGCAGTTCCCGCAGGTCCCCGGGGATGACGCGGGGCGAGCCGCCGTCGGTGTGGGTGCTGATGCGGTCGTCTCCGAGGACGTACGTACGGCGGCGGTTGACGCGGAAGACACCCGCTTCGACGTCGACCCAGGGCAGGGCGCGCAGCAGATAGCGCGGCGTGATGCCGCGCATCTGCGGTGCGGTCTTGGTGGTGGTCGCGAGCTGCCGTGCCGCATTCGGGCTGAGACTCATCTGGTCGTTCACAGGACCTCCTCGCAGACAGACATGCCGAACGGCCGGCGCGGGGCCGACGGCACGCAGGGACGCTCCGATCGTGTTGTCGGGCTCCGCCGGCCCGCAACCGACCGTCCGCCGGGATGCGGCCTGAAACGCCCGCTGAACTGAATGCGCAGCTCCGTACGCATGAGCGACTGCGGGGCGTCGAGCCGTCCGTGCCACGCCCCGGCAGAGCGGAATTGGTCATTCCATCGACGTCGAGGCATGTCACTCGACGTCACAAGGCGCCCCGCATACGACCAGATTCACCCTCATAACACTACTTTGCGTTTCCTAAAGGGTGACTTATGGCGCTGGCCTATGACGATCCGCCAGGTTCTGGTGAGGTATGCGGGGAGAGCCGGGGCACACGGAGGCCGAGGGGAGCGGGGGAGTGGGGGAGCGGATGATCCGCCGGGGAAACGCCGGGTGCGGTCCCAAGACGGCGTCGAGCGGGGTCGGAGAGCGGCCCCCTGTACGGGGAACGGGCCTGTGTTTGTCGGGGACTTGTGTGAAAGGGGTGTCGTGGCGGGTGGAGGGTCCGTAGTGTCGGCTGGCGCCGGAGCCTGTTCCGGGGATTCTCCGTGGGATCCGCCCCCTTGGCTCCAGGACCATGAGGCAGTGCTTGCGCCGAGGGAGCAGTGGTGACATCCCTGATCGTACCGGTCATGATCACATTCGGGATCTTCCTGTTGGCCATGGTGGCCGTGGGTATCGCGACCTATCAGGACACGTTGACGTTCTCCGATTTCGCATTGGGCGGGCGCCGGTTGAGTGCGCCCCTCGCGGCCCTCTCCGCGGGAGCCAGTGACATGTCCGGCTGGCTGTTCCTGGGGTTGCCGGGAGCGGTGTACGCGGCCGGAATCGGCGCCTCATGGATTGCCGTCGGCCTCGCCGTCGGCACGTATCTGAACTGGCGCCTGGTCGCACCGCGTCTGCGTACGTATACGGAGCTGGCCGGCGATGCGAAGACGCTCTCGGCGTATTTCGAGGAGCGGTTCGAGGACGGCAGCAGAATGCTGCGGGTGGTGTCGGCGACCGTCACCGTCGTGTTCTTCACCGTCTACGTCGCCAGTGGCCTGCTGGCCGGGGGCGTGTTGTTCGAGGGCATCTTCGGAGGCGGTTTCGAGTTCGCGCTCACCGTCTTCGCCGTGGTGATCGTCGTCTACACCGTCCTGGGCGGCTTCCGCGCGGTCAGTGTGACGCACTCGGTGCAGGCCACGCTGATGTTCTGTGCCGCCGTGGCGCTCCCGACGATCGGCATCGGGCTGCTGGGGGGCTTCGGCGCGATGCACGAGGCGCTCACCCGCAAGAGTCCGGCTCTGCTGGACGTGGGGGCCAAGGCCGGTTTCGACGGCGTGCACTGGGCACAGGGGCAGCCGCTCGGCGCGGTGGCGGTGATTTCGCTGCTCGCCTGGGGGCTGGGGTATTTCGGTCAACCGCACATTCTGGCCCGCTTCATGAGCATCCGCAGCACCCGGGAGATTCCGCTGGCCCGCCGCATCGGCGTGGGCTGGGTGGTCGTCTCGCTGGCGGGCGCTTCGGTGGTGGGGCTGGTGGGTGTCGCCGCGCTGGACCACCCGCTGGAGAACCCCGAGACCGTGTTCATCGCGCTGTGCGCCCAGTTGGTCAATCCGTGGATCGCCGGCGTTCTGCTGGTGGCCGTACTGGCCGCGATCAAGTCCACCGCGGACAGTCAGCTGCTGGTCTCGGCGATGGCCCTGACCGAGGACTTCTACCGGGCCTTCGTCAAACGGCGGGCCTCGGACGCGTCGATGGTCCTGGCGTCCCGTGTGGCGGTGGTGGCCGTCGCGGTGGTGGCGTACGTCATCGCGCTCAGCGGGGGCGCCGTGCTGGACATCGTCGCGTACGCCTGGGCGGGCTTCGGCTCCGCCTTCGGCCCGGTGATCCTGCTGTCGCTGTACTGGCCGCGGATGACGCGGGCGGGGGCGATGGCCGGCATGGTCACCGGGGCGGTCACCGTGGTGCTGTGGAAGCACATCGATCCCCTCCTCGGGCCGCTGCGGTCGGGCGTGTACGAGATGGTGCCGGGGGTGCTGGCGGCCACGGCGGCGGCGCTGCTGTTCGGGAAGTTCGTCGGCCGCCCTGCGCGACGGGTCTGGTCCGGCCCCATGGACAAGCGCGCGGCGTCCTCGGTCCCGGTCGGCTGAGGCCGAGGAGAGGCTCCCCCCTGACGTCCGCGACCGCAGCCGCTCGACGCGCGGAGCTGCGGGCACCGCGCGGTGATGCTGTGCTGGAGGTGGCGCCGGACGCCAGGGGCCGTGCGGACCCGTAACGGCGGGTAGTCGACCCGGTGCAGCAGGTACGGTCCCCTGACGCGGCGTGATCGGACCGCGGTGCGCGACGACGCGCGCCGGACGAGCCGCGAGGGAGCCGACCGTGGACACGGGCACGAAGCAGGACACCAACGGGCGGCACTGCCTGGTGACCGGTGCCACCGGCTACATCGGCGGACGGTTGGTGCCGGAGCTGCTGCGGGCGGGCCACCGGGTGCGCTGCCTCGCCCGGACCCCGGGCAAGCTGCGCGACCACCCCTGGGCGCCGGACGCCGAGGCGGTCGAGGGCGATGTCACCGACCCGGCGTCGGTCGGCCGCGCCATGAGGGGCATCGACGTCGCCTACTACCTGGTGCACGCGCTGGGCACCGGACGCGACTTCGAGGAGAGGGACCGCAAGGCCGCCCGGATCTTCGCCGAGCAGGCACACGCGGCGGGCGTGCGGCGGATCGTCTACCTGGGCGGTCTGACGCCCGAAGGTGTCCCCCCGCGGGAGCTGTCCCGGCACCTGCGCTCGCGGGCCGAGGTGGGGCGCATCCTCCTCGACGGCCCGGTGCCCGCCACGGTGCTGCGCGCCGCGGTGATCATCGGGTCGGGCTCGGCGTCCTTCGAGATGCTGCGCTACCTGACCGAGCGCCTTCCGGTGATGGTCACCCCGCGCTGGGTGCGTACCCGCATTCAACCCATCGGGGTCCGCGACGTGCTCCGGTACCTCGTCGGCTCGGCGGGCATGCCGGACCACGTCAACCGCACCTTCGACATCGGCGGCCCGGACGTCCTCACCTACCGCGACATGATGCGCCGGTACTCCGCGGTCGCCGGACTGCGCCGTCGGCTGATCGTGCCCGTACCGGTGCTCACCCCGGGGCTGTCCAGCCACTGGGTCGGGCTCGTGACACCGGTACCGGCATCCATCGCGCGACCGCTCACCGAGTCGCTGCGCCATGAGGTCGTCTGCCACGAGCACGACATCGTCCGCTACGTCCCCGACGGCCCAGGGCGGCCGCTGCCGTACGACGAGGCGCTGAGGCTCGCACTGCGCCGGGTGCGCGACGCCCAGGTGGCCACCCGCTGGTCGTCGGCCGCGGTGCCCGGCGCGCCGAGCGATCCGCTGCCCACCGACCCGGACTGGGCCGGCGGCAGCCTGTACGAGGACGAACGCCGGCTGACCGTTCCCGCCTCGCGCGAGTCCCTGTGGCGGGTGATCGAAGGCATCGGCGGGGACCACGGCTGGTACTCCTTCCCCCTGGCCTGGGCGGTACGGGGGTGGCTGGACCGCTTCGTCGGCGGGGTGGGCCTGCGGCGCGGCCGGCGGGACGCCGAGCGGCTGCGGGTGGGCGACTCGCTGGACTTCTGGCGGGTCGAGGAGATCGAACCGGGCCGGCTGCTGCGGCTGCGCGCCGAGATGCGGCTGCCGGGCCTGGCCTGGCTGGAGATGTACGCGGAGAACGACGCCGAGGGCCGTACCCGCTACCGGCAGCGCGCCGTCTTCCACCCCCGCGGACTGTCCGGGCACGCCTACTGGTGGAGCGTCTCGCCGTTCCACACCGTCGTGTTCGGCGGGATGGCCCGCAACATCGCCCAGGCCGCCGCGAAGGGCATGAGCGCCCACCGGACACCCGCGCCGGCGGACGACGGCGCAGACGCCCGCGGCGGACGAGGCGCCCCATAACACCCCGACACGACACCAGGAGAGGCGCCATGACCGTCGCGGTCGTCCTGTTCACCGCGGACCTGCGGCTGCACGACCATCCCCCGCTGCGGGCCGCACTGCGCGCGGCGGACGAGGTGGTGCCGCTGTTCGTGCTCGACCCGGGCATCCACGCGGCGGGCTTCGACGCGCCCAACCGGCGGGCCTTCCTCGCCGACTGCCTGGCCGACCTCGACGCCGGGCTCCGTGAGCGCGGCGGCCGGCTCGTGCTGCGCTCGGGGCCGGTGGCGCGCGAGGTGGGCCGGATCACCGCCGCATGCGGAGCCGGCGAGGTGCACATGGCGGCCGGCGTCACCCGCTACGCCCACCGTCGCGAGGAACTGGTGCGCAAGGAGCTCCAGGAGGGCGGGGTGGACCTGCACGTGCACGATGCCGTGAACACGGCCCTCGCCCCCGGGGCGGTCACCCCGGCCGGCTCCGACCACTACGCCGTCTTCACCCCCTACTTCCGCCGCTGGTCCGGAGAACGGCTGCGGGACACCCACCCGGCGCCCCGCACCGTGCGCGTCCCCGCCGAGGTGCGCTCCGAGCCGCTGCCGTCCCGCGACACGGTGTCCGGAACCTCACCCGGCCTGCCCGCAGGCGGGGAACGCGCCGGCAGACGGCGGTTCTCGGACTGGAAGCGATCCGGCCTGGGCGCCTACGAGGAGCGGCACGACGACCTCGCCGGCGACACGACCTCCCGCCTCTCGCCCTACCTCCACTTCGGGGCCCTCTCGCCCGTCGAACTCGTCCAGCGGGCCCGCGCGCACGGCGGCCCCGGGGCGGAGGCGTTCGTGCGCCAACTGTGCTGGCGCGACTTCCACCACCAGGTACTGGCGGCCCGGCCCGGCTCGTCCGTGAGCGACTACCGCACCCGCGGCGACCGCTGGCGGACGCAGGACGAGGCGGCCGAGGAGATCACCGCGTGGCAGGAGGGCCGCACCGGCTATCCGGTCGTCGACGCGGCGATGCGGCAGCTGCGCCACGAGGGCTGGATGCACAACCGGGCCCGCCTCCTGGCGGCCGGCTTCCTCACCAAGACGCTGTACGTGGACTGGCGGATCGGCGCCCGGCACTTCCTGGACCTGCTGGTGGACGGCGACATCGTCAACAACCAGCTCAACTGGCAGTGGGTCGCCGGAACCGGCACCGACACCCGACCGCACCGCGTGCTCAACCCCGTGGTCCAGGGCAAACGCTTCGACGCCCAGGGGGCGTACGTACACCGCTGGGTGCCCGAGCTGCGGGACGTGCCCGGCAGGGCGGTCCACGAACCCTGGCGGCTCCCCGCGCCCGAACGCGCCCGCCTGGACTACCCCGAGCCGCTCATCGACCTCGCGGACGGCCTCGCCCGCTTCCAACACGCCCGGGGCCGGCGCTGACCGAATGCGCGGACGCGCCTGGTCCGTCGAACGCGAGAGGGTGCGCGGCCTCGGGGAAGCGGACATCGGCGCGGAAGTCGGTCGCGCTGACACCGTCGTGGCGCCGGTAGACCTCGGGCACCCGTACGTCGAGCAGCGGCAGCGCGGCACGCGGGTCGATCGAGGCGATGAAGAGGGCTGCGAGGTGGGCTCCGGCGGTAGCCGGCGGCGGTCTTGTCGTAAGAGAACGCCCTCCTCCAGGACGGCCGGCGGTGCGCGGAACCGATGTATCGGCCGGTCATGTATCGGTCAGCCGTCCGGCATCTCCGCGAGCCGGAAGGGCCCCGCGGCGCCGGGGCCGAACATCACCGGGAGGTTGCGTCCTTGCGGGACCACGACGAGCGGCTCGTTGCGGTATTCCCGGAGGAAGTTCTCCAGCGGTTCCCAGATGAGGCTCCGGTATCCGGCCTCGGACCGCTGGCGCTCAAAGGAAAGAGTGAGAGCGGATTCCGTCAGGCTGACGCTCACGGCGTCCACTTCAAGCCACTCTCCGCCGATCCAGGCTTCGAGCCTTACGTTTGACATGACGCAAGGGTGCCCTGCCGCGCGGGGTGCTGGCAATCGGCCACGAACACTACGAGGGGGAGGCGAGGACCGTCCGGCCGCCGGGGGAGCGCGACCTATTGAAGCCCGGTCTGGGTCTTACTGAACAATTCGCCCTCGGAGTAGAAGAACACCGCGCTGCTGATTCCGTCGACGCCGTAGCAGGTCCAGGTGACGGGGTAGTTCTGGGCGGGCTCGGCATCGGTTTCCTGCTGGCATGTGTTGGCATACTTCAGGAGGGTTTTCTGGCTGCTGCCGGCCTTGATTTTCCAGTATTCCGCGAGGGTCAGCGGGTCGCTGGTGGCGGCACTGACCTCGTAGATGCCGGCGGCCATCAGCAGGCCGAGGGCGCCGACGCCGGCTATCACGCTCTTCTTCACGGGCGGGTTGTCCTTATGCGGATCCGGATGCGGTTCTGACGGGCCGGCACGGGTGGGCCGGGGCTCCGTGGCCCACGGTGGCGCGATGCGCCACGGGGAGGTCTTGATCGTATCGGGACCCGTTGCCCGTCGCTGCCCCAAGCCGGCCGCTTCACCGTAGCCGGGCCGCTTCCCGGACGTCATCGGCGGTTCGCCCGGAACCGCGGAGTCGCCCGCGCGGTGCCGGATGCGTGCACGTATGGGGCCACGCCGCACTCGGCCTTCTCTGCCCGTACGCAAATTCAGCTACGCAAAAGCGGACAAAAGTAGTGTTAATCTACTGCTCCTGGCCGGCCTGAGCCCCAAACCGAATGCCACCGACCCCCACCGAATCGCACCAAGCCCCATCGACTCCCTTGGCTCCTACCGATTCCCGCCGACCCAGGCCCCACGACGAACGCCGTCCCCGTACCGCCGGGTGGAGAGAGAACCCCGATGCCCTCGAAAGGCACCCGCATCGCCGCTCAACGGCCTCCCTACCTGCACGACCTGGCGCAGGGGCTGGAACGGTTCTTCGAGCCCCGCCGAGAGGACTGCCCCTGGTGCGCCGGCCGCGACCTCAGCCGGCGCCTGCACACCACCGACCTCATCCAGCGCAAACCGGGGTCCTTCACACTGGAGCAGTGCCACGGCTGCGGCCATATCTTCCAAAACCCCCGGCTGAGCACGCAGGGCCTGGAGTTCTACTACCGCGACTGCTATGACGGCCTCAACGAACAGGTCATGGACCGGCTGGCGTCCTCGCACATCTGCCGCAGGCTCTACCGGTCCCGAGCCCGGGCGCTGGTGCCCTTCGTGCGCCCCTCCCGCTGGCTGGACGTGGGCACGGGCCACGGCCACTTCTGCGCCGAGGCACTCTCGATCCACCCCACCACCCAATTCGACGGACTCGATCGAGGCGAAGGCGTCGAGATCGCCGCCCGTACCGGCCGCATCACCCACGCCTACCAGGGCTCGTTCACCGACCTGTCCGGTCAACTCGCCGCCCGTTACGACGTGGTGAGCATGCACCACTACCTGGAACACACCATCGACCCCCACCGGGAACTGGCCGCCGCTCACACCGCTCTGCGCCCCGGCGGCCATCTGCTGATCGAAGTCCCCGACCCCCAGTGCCTCTCGGCGCGGCTACTGGGCCGCTGGTGGGTCCCCTGGCTCCAGCCGCAACACCTGCACCTCATCCCGCTGCGCAACCTTCGCGGCGCCTTGGAACAGCACGACTTCACCATCAAGGCCGTCGACCGCCGCGAACCCCACGTCCCCACCGACCTGCTCGCCGCCGCCCTCAACCTGCTCAACTACGCACTCCCGGGAGAGGACCTCCCCTGGCTGCCCGCGGCACCTGGACGGATCAGCCGTCTCACCCGCGCCCTGGCATTTCTGACCGCCACCCCCTTGCTCCTCGCCCTCTTCGCCCTCGACACGCTCCTGGCACCGTTCGCCCGCCGCACCCGTCTGTCGAACGCCTACCGCGTGGTCGCCTGCCGCAACTGACGACCACCGCGGCAAGCGCCCTCGACCGAGCCGACCAGCCGACCAGCCGACGAGTCGAGGGAGCGATGAGTCGACCTGCCGACCTGCCGACCGGAACGGGCGTGATTCACTGCGTGGGTGACTGCTTGTGACGTGCTGCGCGTCTTCTGTGGTGCCGACGGCCGATACGGCAACGCGCTCGGAGTCGTCCGTGACGGAACCACCGTCCCTACGGAGGCCGAACGGCTGGCCTTCGCCCGGAGAGTGGGTTTCAGCGAGACCGTATTCATCGACGAGCCCGAGGGCGGCGTGATCGACATCTACACGCCCACGTCGAGACTCCCCTTCGCGGGGTACCCGTGCGTGGGCTCGGCCTGGCTGCTCGGCGTGCCCGCTCTGGTCACGCCGGCAGGGGTCGTACGGACCCGGTCCGAAGGGGAGTTCACCTGGGTCGAGGCACGAGCCGAGTGGGCACCACCGCGCCTGCTGCGGCAATACCCCTGCGCGGCGGAGGTGGACGCGCTGGCCGTACCGGAGCCCGGAGAGTGGATCTACGCGTGGGCATGGCAGGACGAGGCGGCCGGCGAGGTCAGGGCCCGCGGCTTCCCCGGTCGCGGCGACGGCATCGACGAGGACGAGGCCACCGGCGCGGCGGCACTGCTGCTGACCGCGCGCCTCGGCCGGCCCCTGCGCGTCTCGCAGGGACGCGGCTCGCAGATCCTGACGGCCCCGCGGTCGGACGGCCTGATCGAAGTGGGCGGCCGGGTCAGGAGGGAGAAGCCGGTGTAGCCGGTGTCCGGGCGTTGCGCCGTCCCGAGCGGCCACCCGGAGGTCGGCGGCGCGCCTGGCAGAATTCCTGCCCATGAGCGCGAGCCGATGGGGCACTCACGCGATCGAGATGACCGCCGACCGTGTGATCAAGCGGTTCCCGAGGAAGGACGGTGGTCGCGCGGAGCGGGAGTGGCGGGCGCTGTCCTTGCTGGCCACCTATGCTCCGGGGCTGGCTCCGGAGCCCCGCAAGGCCGACCTCGCAGCTCCGGCGCCGGTTGTGGTGATGTCGCGACTGCCTGGTGTTCCCCTGCGCGACGCTGCTGTCGAGGGCCAGAAGATCGCAGCCCTGGCCGAAGCGGTGACCCGTCTGTACGAGGCCGTGCCCGCAGACGTCGTACGCACGCTCCCGCTGAGGCCAGGGCACCAAGCGGAACTCGTCGGCCGTCTCGGTGAGTGGGGGGTGACGGCTCGCCTCCAGGCCGGCGGCCCGGTGCGGCCGGCCATGGACGCCGGGCTGGACTGGCTGGCCCCAGGAACCCTCCCGGCACCGTCGAACGGCAGGCCGACCGGGTGCAGGAGCTGCTGGCCTGCTGAGGGGGCCCGCGCCCGGCGAAGTCGGTGTACCGGCGGGCCGTCCGCCGCGCAAGGATCGCGCGGCGGACGGCCACCAGGCTTCGACGAGGAAGGAGCGGTACGGGCCGTGGGCTTGTCATCGGTGGTGGGTGGCCAATAACGGCAGGGCGCGGGCCTCGGAGTGCGCGGGGCCAGGGCCGGGTTCCGGCGATGCGCGTGTGGTCCGTGGCTGCCTGCCGGTCACCGGGTCCTCGGTCAGCAACAGCGCCAGCAGGAGTGCTGCGGAGCGCTCGCTGAGGGCATGGGCGGTGGGCAGGAGCCGGTGGCGCTGTCCGGCGGGCAGGGACAGGGCCACACATGTGGCACGTCCGGGGATGCCGAGCGGGAACGCCACACAGACTTCGTGGTGGGAGTACTCCAGGAGGTCGAACTGGGCGGCATGGGGGCCGTGTCCGTCGAGGGCTTCGAAGAGGGCCTTGGGATTGGTGATGGTGCGGTCGGTGAGCTTGATCGGCCGGTAGCGGGCGAGATGGTCCATCCGGCCGTCGAAGTCGAGCTGGGCCAGCAGGCTCTTGCCGACGGCGCTGGCGTGCGCGGTGTCGCGGAAGGCGACGTACTCCGTCACCGCCGGCGCATCCGGCCCGTAGGCGGACTGGAGGACCCTGACGTCTCCGGACATATAGCCGCTGACATAGACCGCGGCACCGAGGCGGTCCCGCAGGCTGGTGAGCGTCCGTTGGAGGAGCTGTGCGCGCTGCTCAGGGTGGCGGGTCATGGCCATGAGGGGGCCCGGGAAGTGCGCGCCGGCGGTGGTGGAGATCAGATGCTGACCACGTAGCCAGTGCAGCAGCCAGGCGACCGCGGCGGGGGAGAGCCGGGTCCGGGTGGCCAGCGCCCTGGTGGTGATCCCGCCCGCGGCGTCGACGAGGTAGAGGATGTCCAGGGCCTGGGCCGCCGCCCGCCACTGCTGAGGGGTGTCGATGTGTACGGGAGTGCGGCGGGCCATCTCCGTCAGCACCGCGGGACGCAAGGCATGGGCCGACCACCAAGGCTCGTTCTCCCTACCGTCGTTCCGGGAACCGCTGCCGTCGTTCATGCCGACACCGTCCTCGCCGTCCCCGCAGTTCCCGCCGCCTCCGACATCTCCGCAGGCCCCGCTGTCTTCGTGCAGGGTGGTGTCCGGTGCGCACACGGACTGCTCAGACGGCAGCGGCAGCAGCAGGCCGTGGGCGGAGCCCGTGGTGCCGCATGCCGGTGCGTGGCGCGGCCGTCCGGCCACCGTGGGCTCGTCGGCCGGCCACGGCGGCGCCGGCCGCGCCCGCTCGGCACCGTGCTGTCGGCCCAACCCGGTCGCCGGCACCCAGACCAGCTTGGCGCAGGCCGCCTCCGACCCCTCCACGGCTGCGGCTATGGGGCGTTCGCCCGCTCCCACGCCTTCCCGGCGCGTCGCAGGCCCGGCCAGCGGGCCGCAGCGGAGTCCGGCGCGCACTTCGTCGACGAACTGCGGGTCTTCGAGCGCGGAATGCGCCGGGGACTCGGCGCCCGCGTGGCGTGCCGAAGCCGCCAACAGCTCGCGGGCATCACCATGTCCATGCCGCGCGGCCTCCGCGACGAGGAACCGTACGCTCTCATGTCCCCGACCGCGCACCCGCGCGCTCAGGGCGGCCAGCCGGAACAACGCCCCCGGGTGACCGGCCTCGGCAGCCGCGCCCAACCAGTCGGCGGCGGACTCCAGCTCCTCCCGGGCCAGGGCCTTCGACCCCAGCCGGTACAGCGAGTTGGCGTGCGCCCGCTTCTCGGCGGACAGCGCGTACTCGGAGGTCAGGGGGCCGAAGTCGCCACAGGGCCGGTCCCAGAAGTCGGGTGCTCCGGTGAGCCGGCCCAGCAGTTCCGCGAGCGCGGACGGGACCACTGGCTCCGGGCGCCCCGCCCCGTCGCGGTGGTCGTCGTACCTGCTCACATCCCTCACCTGTCCTTCTTTCCGTGCTGCTGCTTCTTTCGGTGCCCTTCGCGAATATGCCCGGCGAGAGTGCGTCTTAGATGTGCAACCGCCTTGTTCCGCAGATTGTGGAGACGGACCGCGGGTATGCCGAGCCTGGCGACGATCTCCGGATCGCTCAGCCCCCGGCTCTGCAGGTCCACCACCTGCCGCCGGAGGCTCTCGGGCATGCCCTCGATCGCGGGGAGCACCAGATCCTGGAGGAGCACCCGGGGGTCCTCCTCCGCGAACGCCCGCTGCTCCGGCACGGCGGCCAGCGAATCGCCGCCCATCAACACCAGCCGCCGACCCGTACGTTGCTCGCGGGATCGGTCGACAGCGAGATTGCGGGCCGCACGCCGCAGATACGCCACGACGTTCGTCTCCGCCGCGAGCCCTCCGGCGGCCGCCTTGGACCCCACGCGCAGGAATGCCTCCTGCGCGATGTCCTCGCAGGCGGCCAGCGACAGCGCCGGATAGGTGTGCCGCAGCCTCTGCGGCTCGGCCGCCATGAAGTCCGGGTAGTACTCCAGCAGCCGCTGGCCGACGTCCGAGCCCAACGCCACAGCATCCCCGGACAGGCCGTCGCCTACCACGGGCCCGGCCCCCTGCCTGCCCTACTGCCGCCCACCGGATCAGCGCAGATCGTGATCCGCACCGTCATCCGGTGCTCCCCGACCGGATACGCCCCCTGCTCCCCGATCGCGTACGCCTCCGCGCTCGGAAGACCGGCGGCACACCGGCAGCGCCACTCGATGGTGCCCGGACGCCCGGCCGTTCTGGACCGAGGCGTCCCCCCGTCGTCAGGGCCGCGCTTCCGGCGCAGGCGCACCAGGGTGCCCAGCGCGTTCACCGCGCTCACGGCGGCCGAGACATACCCGGTCCACTCCAAGAACGGCGTCATGTATGTGGTCTCCATCTATTGGCCTGGGACGCCGTGCGCGTCCTCGCCCCTCTGACGAGCCCTGGGTACCACTTCTCCCTCCACCACCGCGCTCTTCACTCGGAGGAGTGAACTCCGGCGCGGGTGCACAACCTGACGGGCCTCACGCGTTCGTCGCCACACCCCCGTTGACGAGGATCTCGCGCGCCGACAGGGCGGTGCTCTGGGCGGCGCTCAGACCGGACGCCGCCAGGTGCGCGTCCACGATCCGCAGCCCGGCGGCGTAACCGGCGAAGTCCGGCAGGCCCACCGGCTGTTGCCCCATGCGCTGCGCGATGGCGTCGCCGAAGACGTATGCTGGCAGGTTCGGCATCCCGGCCACATCGATGCCGGCGGTGACCTTCTCGTAGGCGCGGTCCAGTTCGGCGCCGGTCAGCTCCTGCGACCACGGGCCCATGGCCTGCTCACCGGCCAACTCCCGTACGAACGCCTCGGCCAGCCCTTCGGCGACGACCTGTTCCCCGACTGTGACGGCCGCCGGGTTCCAGACCACGTTCGCATAGCGCACGTTGTGATGGAGCTCGTGCGCGGCGGCATGGCCGATCTTGCGCAGACTCGTATCGGTGGGCCACATCATCAGGTGGATCGCACCCGGGATCCCGCCCATGCCGAGATAGCCGGCGCTGCGGACCGTCAGATGGTCGTCGTCGGGATCTCCGAGCACCAGGACGACGTGCACGGTCTCGGCGTGCTGGATTCCGGGCACCGCACCGCTGATCCGCTGCCACGCGGAGGCGAGGGAGTCCTCGACCCGGTTCCACACCCCCGCGTCCTGCATCCGGCGCAGCGCGGACAGATACCGAGGGTCCTCACGGTCGAGCCGGAAGCCACTGCCCTGCTGGTGCATCTGGACCAGGTCCACCGCCCCCATCACGGACATCGGACCTTCGAGCGGGCTGAGTATTTCTCGCAGGGCGTCCGGCCGCTCCTCCAACGGTCGCTGCAGGAGATCGAGCATCGCGGACGCCGTGTCATGAACAACAATCTTCATGACACGGGACCGTAGGACCTCCCGTTAGGTGAGGAGCAAGTCGATCGGCTACGGGGAAGCGAGCCGATCGACGCGCTGGGCTCCAAGGGCGGCTGACGGCGCGTAACAGGGGCCAGGGGTGGTCGTTGAGCAGGCATGACTACCCTTCGGAAGATCGTCACAGCTACGGCGACGACGGCTGCGGCCGTCGGCATCGTCTTCAGCGCGGGGCCGCCCGCGACCGCCGACGGCAAGTGGTGCGACCACTCCGTCTGCATCGAGACCTACGACACGGGGACGTATCTGGGCAGGGTGGAGGTGTCGGTCGCCAACACCAACCAGCCGCACCGGATTTCCGCACGCGTGTGGGTCACCAACGACAGCACCGACTTGTGGAGCGCCCGGACCAAGGCCGAGGACGTCGCCAAGTTCCGGACCTACCGCCACCAGGCCACCCCGCAACGCCACTTCCCAGTGGGTACCCGGCTGTGCGCGGAGGGCTTCCTCGGTGGCGAGAGCGTCGGCCTTCCCTGCGTGACGCTCAGCGGCTGACGCTCACCGCCCGACCTCCCCCTCCGGCCGGCGGCCCAGGAGCGGAACGCGGCCAGGCCGCCGGACGGCCGGAGTCCGGCGCCCCGACAGGACGCGGACTCCGGCTCCGCCACCGGGGCGACGGCCTTGCTGCCCCCGGCGCTCCGGTCCTACTCCGCCTCGCTCAGCTCGGCGAACACCACCACGTTGTCCGGGTAGTAGTGCTGCGACGCGTCGTAATCACCGCCGCAGGTGATCAGTCGCAGCCCCGGACGGTCGATGTTCTTGTAGACCTCGATGGTGGGGAACTTGTTCTTCGGGTACTGCGCGACACGGCTGACGGTGAACTTCGCGGACTTCCCGTCCGCCCGCTCGACCTCGATCGCCGCACCGGCCTTCAGGGACGACAGGCGGTGGAACACCGACGGCTTGCCGTTCCAGCTGACATGACCCGCGATCACGGCCGGGCCCTTCTCTCCGGGAGCCGGGCCGGGCGTGTACCAGCCCGCCTTGTCGGGGTCGACGGGCGTCTCCATCGACCCGTCCTTCTTCTTCCCCAACGCCTCAAGGGTGGAGGAGATGTCGAGCGACGGCACGGAGATCCGCTGCGGAGCGGCCTTCCGCGCACCCCCCGTCTCCCGCTCACCCCCTTGATCGCTCTCAGCTCCCGTCCCCGCCCCCTTCTCCGTTCCGGAGGCCGCCTGGCCGCCCTGTGCGGGCCGCTGCTGCCCGGCGGGAGGCGCCGGCGAGGCGGGGTCCCCACCCGCACAGCCGCCGAGCAGCAGCAACGCCGCAGCCGCGGCGCAGGATACGGCTCCGCGCCGTCCCCAGCCCCTCACGCGGCGCTCCGTCGGGCCGGCTCGGCGGCAGCGGTCGAGCGCTTCCTGCGGCCCACGACGATCGCTCCGGCCGCCGCCACGAAGGCGAGTCCGCCGGCGCCCACCAAGGCCCTGGGGATGTCATGGCTCTCGGCCGTTCCGCCACCCGTCTCCACGCCACCCACCGGGATGGAGCCGACCGCGGCGCCCTCGACGACACCGCAGTTCGTGGGGGCGGTGGCTTCCTGGGGCAGTTTGGGATCGAGTTCGCTCTTGCCCGCGCCGAAGTCGTACTGCTTGTTGCCGTTGGGGTCGATGCCGTGCTCGACCACATGGAGGTCCTTGATGTGCTCGACCACGTCCTGGGACACGGGGATGGTGCGCTCGTAGGAGAGGTGGCCTTGGGCGTCCGCCTTGGGCATGCGGTCGACGGCGAGTCCGCTGTCCGGGCCGGTGCCGCCGTCGGTGGTGAGCGAGATGTTGATATCGCCGTAATGCACCGTGGCTTCGGTGTTGTTGATGATCCCGTCGCCGTCCGTGTCGGCGCTCGCATCCGGGCACTGGAAGTCGTGACCGTCGGTGGAGCCGTGGAGGTGTTGGGCATGCGGCTGGCCCGGGACGAGCCCGTCCGACTCGATCTTCACGCTCAGCTGGTTGCCGTCGAGGCTGAGCAACACCGTGCCCTCGCTCCCCGAGTTGTTCAGGGGCTTGAGATTGATCTGGTACGCCTTGTCCCCGGCGAGAGCCGGAGCGGCGGTCAGACCTGAGAGAGCCAGGGCGACGGGCAGAGCGAGGAGGGCGGCGAGGCGAGCGGTGCGCTGGGTTGTCACGGTCGTTCGTTCCCTTCCGGCGGTCTCCCGGTCGGGATCGCCGTGGTCTCGTCCGTAGCGCCCGTGCAACGCGACGTCAGGCGGCCTGAGTTGACCGCCTCGCGTTTCCCGGGCACAAGTAGCCCGTAGTACGAGGCGCCACCGACGCCGCGTTCAGCGCACCGGTCGATGAGGCAACATGCCTAAAAAACGACGACTTCCCTTGACCTCCGGGCTCCTCGTGTGCAATGCGGAGGATCACGACTCCGTCTCCGACGGCCGCCGCCCGTCGGCTCCACCGCTCAGGTGTCGGCTTCCCCTGCGCGGTGGCATACGAGAGCCGGGCCCTCGACCGCGTCCGGAGACGGCAAGGCGACCGACCGCTTGGCATGTCACTGGTCACAGGGTTCTCGGGCCCCAGTCCGTCCCCGGACGGCTGGAGCCGGCGCCCGGGGGGGACACGCCACCGACCGGGTGATGGCGCTCTGGTGAAGGAGAGCGTCCGGTACTTGTGACGCATGATCAATACACGCGCCCGGTGGTTAGTTGCCGTTCTCACTCTTGCGCTGGGCGCCGTGCTCGGCCCGGTCGCCGTCACGCCGGCCGCCGCGGTACCCGTCCAGATGCCCGAGCCGCCTTCGGTGGAAGTCGTCCGCACGGAACTCGCGGACCTGACCATCGAGGCACCGCATTCGATGAACGGTTACTCGCGCGCGAAGTTCCCGCACTGGAGCCAGCAGGGAAACAACTGCGACACCCGTGAGGTCGTGCTGAAGCGTGACGGCGAGAACGTCACTCAGGACGCCCAGTGCCGGGCCGTCTCCGGTTCCTGGCACAGCCTCTATGACGACCGGACCCTGACGGCGGCGTCGCAGGTCGACATCGACCACATGGTGCCCCTGGCCAACGCCTGGCGGTCGGGCGCCGACGGCTGGACGACCGACCGGCGCAAGCAGTTCGCCAACGACCTGGCGCACTCGCAGCTGATCGCCGTCTCCGCCGCCTCCAACAGGAGCAAGGGCGACCAGTCGCCCGACCAGTGGACCCCGCCCAGCCGCGGCTACTGGTGCACCTACGCGCGCGCCTGGACGGACGTCAAACACATCTACCAGCTGTCGGTGACACCGCCGGAGGCCGACAAGCTCGCCTCGATGCTCGACACCTGCGCCTGATGCCCACCGGACCGCAACGGCATATCGACGAGGTGACCGCCGGCCCCGGTGGCGCGATGACCGACGAGGTGGGTGTCATCACCGGTGACCTCACCATCGCCACCGTGCTCCAGCCCGGCGGCCGGGTGGCGGTGCACATCCAGTACACGGGTGCCGAGGAGTGGTACACGCTCACCGGCAGCCCGGTCGCCGTGGCGCCGGGCGGACTGGTGGCCCTGCACACCGCCGTCGTGCAGGCCGTACGCCATGGCGGCGGGGCCGTCGTCCCCGCACCCGACAGGCAGTGACGGGACGGGCTACCGGACGGGCTGCGGCGATCCCGCCCCTGGACCGTCAGCGCGGGCGGCCCCCGGCCGGCAAGTGGGTATGACGTCCGAGCCGGCCGGACGGCCTGTTCGGGGGCGAGTCACTTCTTGGAGTCGCGCTTGACCCAGGTCATCGGGGTGGATTTGCCGGGTGCCTGGACCGTGACGCGGGCCGGTATGGCGACGAGCTTCTGCTTCTCCGTGCCGCCGGAGGCCAGGTGTTCCTTGGCGATGATGTAGCCGATGTACGTACCGCCGTTGGCGCGTCCGTCGAGCCAGCCGACCGACCCTTCCGGTACGTCGATCTCCACCCCCTGCTCCGCCATGCTCGTCCACTTGTTGGTCGTGGTGGTGGACTCGCTGTAGGTGAAGTTGACTTCGCCGCCGGGCGAGACACCGCCCTTGTCGCCGGGGGGTACCAGCGATGCGCTGACCTTCCCGCCGACGGACCAGCCCTTGGTCTCGGCCTTGTCCTGCCCGACGGTGGCCTGGGTCTTGTAGGTGAGCTTGGCCTTCCCGGTCACCTCCGCCGTGGACTGGATGGTGGGGTACTTCTTCTCCAGTACGCCCACGAAGCCGCACGGCGGGCTGTCGCCTCCCTTCTTCTCGTTGGGCATGGTGCAGCCCTGCTCGGCCGTCAGGCCCGTCCACGGCTCCACGTTGTCCTGGCTGGACTTGCGGACGTCGGGGCTGTCGACGACCTGCACGCCGGGGGTGAAGTCGAAGCCGCTGCCCAGCTTCTCCTTGGCGTCCTTGATCGCGTCCTCGGGGGAGTAGACCTTCTGGACCTCGTCGAGCTTGACCTCTTTGGTGTCCTGTCCCTGCGGGTAGCCCTTGACGGCCTCCTTCGCGTTCAGCGGCGCCGTCTGCGACAGCAGGTTGATGACGTCCTCTTCGGACTTGTAGAAGCCGCCGTCACCGTCGGCGGCCGCTGCCGGCAGCTGGCCGCCGACCAGCGATCCGGCGATCAGGGTCGCCCCGGCCACGACGGCGGAACGCCGCATCCATCTGGCGGGAGCACTCGGGTGGTTGCCAGTCTTCGGAAGGTTCATCGCGTATAACTCCTCGATATCTGGACCTGCAGAACCACTGCGCCGGGCGGGAAGACGGAAATACGGAAGTGCCTGAGCATCGAAGCGTGGAAACGCCGAAAGAGGCCCACCGCTTCGCCGTATTGAAGACTCCGCCCGATGTTGCACTACAAAGATTTCCCTCCCTTCGTCACATGTTGAGAGGGCAGTGGATCCGCGGGGGTTCCGCCGACTATCCGGTAACTTTTGCCGGGATCGTGGGGGTGCAGAGGAATTCTCGGAAGGGTGGAACGAGGGCTCGACGATCTTCGGCGGGGCTTCGAAAGACAAGCATCGGGGGCGCGCACGCTTGCTTGAGGGCCGCCGGACGGTGGCCGGGGAAACGGCAGACCACGCCGGCCTACCGCTAGGGAAAGGCAGTGAACTCTTCTCAGACCATTTCTTAGATTTCCGGTTCCAGGTATCCAGGTGTCCGGGTATCCACGTATCCGGGTAGCTGCCCGTGCGCCGTGGGCGCGGTCAGACCGCGCTGCCCGCCTGCCATTCCTTCCACGACAGGTTCCACCCATTGAGGCCGTTGTCCGGCTTGACGGTCTGCTCGGGCGAGTTCTTCACGACGATGACATCGCCGACCAGCGACTGGTCGAAGAACCACTTGCCCGGTGTGTCGCGCCCGCCGCCCTGTACGTCACGCAGGCCGATACAGCCGTGGCTGGCGCCCGAGCGGCCGAATTTCGAAGCGTCGCTCCAGTAATTGCCGTGGAGGAACGTGCCGGAGGTCGACAGCCGCATCGCGTGCGGCACATCAGGGATGATGTAGGTGTCGTGGGGATTGCTGAAGCCGACGGTCGAGCCGTCCATGCGGGTCTGCACGAACTTCTCCGAGATGACCATCTGGCCGTTGTAGGTCGGGTTGTCGGGGCTGCCGCCGG
>NZ_JBVHQM010000043.1:0-49232 GCF_055567415.1 Streptomyces sp. NPDC026575 | reverse complement strand
ATAGCTCCGCTATCGAGACGCTCCGGCGCCTTGCGATGCACCGCACCAGACGCCGCGGCCTTTCCGACCCCGACCCATCGGACAGGCCCTAGCCGCGGGTCAGCACCAGCGCGGCGTTGTGCCCGCCGAAGCCGAGCGACGTCTTGACCGCGCAGTCGAACGTCCCCGGCCTGGCCTTCGCTCGCACGATCTCGATCGGGATCCGCGGATCCGGCACATCGAGATTGGCGGTCGGCGGAACCAGCTGCTGCTCCAGGGCCAGGACCGTCAGCGCGGACTCGATGCCGCCGGCCGCGCCCAGGGTGTGCCCGGTCATCGCCTTGGTGGACGTGACCAGGGGGTGGTCCCCGAGCACCCGGCGCAGCACGGTGGCTTCGACGAGGTCGTTGACGACGGTCGCGGTGCCGTGCGCGTTGACATGGCCGACGTCGCCGGCCTGGACGTCCGCGTCCGCCATGGCGCTGCGCAGCGCCTGCTCGATCCCCTTCCCCTCGGGGTCGGGTGCCACGGCCGCGTACGCGTCGCTGGTCGCGCAGTATCCGGAAATCCTGGCGCGGACGGTGGCCCCACGGGCCTTGGCGTGCTCGGGCCGCTCCAGGACGAGGAGCCCGGAGCCTTCGCCGATGACGAAACCGTCCCGGTCCGCGTCGAACGGCCGGCAGGCCGCGGACGGGTTCTCCCGGCGGGTGGAGACCGCCTTGAGCCGGCAGGCGCTGGCGACCAGCAGCCGGGACAGGACCGACTCGGTGCCGCCGGCGATGGCGATATCGCAGGCCCCGGAGCGCAACATCTGGTAGGCGGTACCCAGGGCGACGGTGCCGGACGAACACGCGGTCGCCACACCCAGGCTGGGGCCCTGGGCGCCGACGTCCATACACACGCTGCTGGCGGCACCGTTGACCATGGTGAGGGGGGCGAGCTTGGGGGAGACGCGCCGCGCGCCGCGGGTGGTCATGGCGGCATGCTGCTCGTCGTAGAAGGGCAGCCCGCCGTGCGCCGAGCCGATGACGACGGCGACCCGGCTGCCGTCCCAGGTGTCGGAGTCCAGCCCGGCGTCGGCGACGGCTTCCCGTGCGGCGATCACCGCGAGCTGGGAGAAGCGGTCCATCAGCCGCTGGGCGCTCACGCCGAGCAGCGCGGCGGTGTCCACATCGGCGATGGTGTACATGAAGTCGCAGGGGAGATCCACGAGTTCTTCTTCGTGGCGCACTCCGTGCGGCACGGTGTCCTCGGTGACGGAGCGCCAGGTGGCCTTCGTGCCCACGCCTGCGGCGGTCACCATCCCGAGCCCCGTCACAGCCGCGTGAAACGGCTGCCGGCGGGCCGTCACGCGGTGACTTTGCCGTCGAGGGCGGCCACCAGCTGACCCACGGTGTTGCGCGAGGTCAACGGCACTTCATCGAGGTCGACATCCAGCTGTTCCTCGATGAGGACGCGGAGTTCCTCCAGGGCCAGCGAGTCCATGCGCAGATTGCACAACGGCGTATCGGCGTTGACGTGGGGTGCGGGGACTCCGAATCGTTGGACCAGCAAAATCTTGACCACTTCTGCCGCATTCACGTGGCGCTCCTCCGCTTGTCGTAGGCGTGCTGCCATCCGCGTCCTGCACGGGTGTTCGCCGGCGGCCCGGCTGGTTTAGCCACCCTTTATACGCCTTCGTCCCGATTTCGCCCCAACATTGGTCGCTCAATGGGGTGATGGCGTACAGGGCACGACAGAGGGGCGCGCCCCGCGTTGCGGTGACGGCGAGAAGCCTACGGTCCAAATCAGGTCAACCGGTGAGAGGCGCGGCCGGGAACCGCGTCGAAGTCGTGCCGGAAGCGGAGGTCATGCCTCGTCGAGCGCGCTGGTCACGCGGCCCAACAGGGTTCGCAGAGTCCGGAGTTCCTCGATGGTCAACCCGGTGGCGGCGAGCATCCGGCGGGGAACCGGCAGGGCCTGTTCGCGCAGGTCATCGCCGCCGGAGGTGAGGTGGATGGTGACCGAGCGCTCGTCCTCGGCGCTGCGCTCGCGGCGGACCAGGCCGGCCGCCTCCAGTCGCTTGAGCAGCGGGGAGAGGGTGCCGGAGTCCAGCCGGAGCTGCTCGCCGATGGCCTTGACCGGCTGGGAGCCGTGCTCCCAGAGGACCAGCATGACCAGGTACTGGGGGTAGGTCAGGCCCAGGTCCTTCAGGGCGTCCCGATAGACGCCGCCGAACGCGCGCGACGCGGCGTGCAGGGAGAAGCAGACCTGGTGGTCCAAGCGGAGCAGTTCGGCGTCGGGCACGGGAGTCGTGGTCATGGCATCCAGGGTAGCTCCCTGCGAGCGACTTAGTTGTGCACAACTAAGTTGCGAGCAATTTAAAAGTGTGCGATCGTCGATGTCGTCGGGCGGCCGGGAAACGGCCGCCGCGCTATCGAAGGGGACCCCTCATGGACGCGCTGTACACCGCTGTCGCCACCGCCAACGGCCGGGAGGGCCGCGCCGTCAGCTCCGACGGCAAGATCGACCTGGCGCTGGCCATGCCGCCGCAGCTCGGCGGCAACGGCGCCGGCACCAACCCGGAGCAGCTCTTCGCCGCCGGATACGCGGCCTGCTTCGCCAGCGCGATGAGCAATGTCGGCCGCCAGATGAAGCTCGACACCAAGGACGTCTCGGTCACCGCCGAGGTCTCGATCGGCAAGGACGCCACCGGCTTCGGCTTGGCCGTCGTGATGCGGGTGGAGCTGCCGGACGCGCTCGCGGGCGAGACCGGGCGCCGGCTGGTCGAGGCGACCCACGAGTTCTGCCCGTACTCCAAGGCCACCCGCGGCAACATCGACGTCGAGCTGGTCGTCGAGTAACCCGCCCGCCCTCCGGCCGGCCCCCGTCGCGGAGGCCGGCCGGAGGCCGTGCCGGCGAGGTGGCGGTCAGGCCGCGGGCGGAGTGCCGCGGCGCGGACGGCTCCCGATCAGCTCGGCATAGTGCCGGCCGCTGTCCTTGAGCGTGCGGGCCTGGGTGGCGTAGTCGACGTGGAACAGGCCGAAGCGCTTGTCGTACCCGTAGGCCCACTCGAAGTTGTCCATCAGGGACCATGCGAAGTATCCGGCCAGCGGCGCGCCCCGGCGGGCCGCGCGGGCGCACGCGGCGATGTGCCGATGCAGATAATCGGTGCGCTCGACGTCCTGGACGCTTCCGTCGGCGGTGACCACGTCCGGGTAGGCCGAGCCGTTCTCGGTGACGTAGATCTTGCGCGCCGCGTACTCCCGGGTCAGCCGCAGCAGCAGGGCCTCGATGCCGCCGGCGTCGATCTCCCAGTCCATGCCCGTACGCGGGACGCCCGGGCGGCGCACCGGGCGGGCGAACGGGGGCGGGCCGTCCGGGTCGGCGGCGACCACGGCCGGGAAGTAGTAGTTCAGCCCCAGCCAGTCCAGCGGCCGGGCGATGGTCTCCGCGTCACCGGGGCGCTCCGGCAGTTCCACCCCGTACACCTCGCGCATGTCCGCCGGGAAGCCGCGGCCGTGGACGGGGTCGAGCCACCAGCGGTTGGTGTGCCCGTCCATCCGCAGCGCCGCGGCGGCATCGGCCGGTGATCCGGTGGCGGGCTCGACCGTGCTGAGGTTGTTGACGATGCCGACCTCGGGGTCGGTGGCCCCGGCGCGGATCGCCGCCGTCGCCAGGCCGTGCCCGAGCAGCAGATGGTACGAGGCGCGCACCGCCGCGGTGAGGTCCCGCAGGCCGGGCGCCATCCGGCCTTCGAGATGGCCGATCCAGGCCGAGCACAGCGGTTCGTTCAGCGTGGCCCAGTGCCGGACCCGGTCGCCGAGCTTCCCGGCCACGACCGAGGCGTACGCCGCCAGATGCTCGGCGGTCTCCCGCGAGGTCCAGCCGCCGCGGTCCTGGAGCGCCTGCGGCAGATCCCAGTGGTAGAGGGTGGCGGAGGGGGTGATGCCCGCCTCCAGCAGCCCGTCGACCAGCCGGTCGTAGAACGCCAGGCCCTCGGCGTTGACCCGGCCGCGGCCGTCCGGCACGATCCGCGGCCAGGCGAGGGAGAACCGGTAGGCGCCGACGCCCAGTTGCCGCATCAGGCCGATGTCCTCGCGCCAGCGGTGGTAGTGGTCGCAGGCCCGGTCGCCGGTGTCGCCGTTGTGGGTCCGGCCCGGGGCGTGCGAGAACGTGTCCCAGATGGAGGGACCTCGGCCGCCCTCGGCGACGGCTCCCTCGATCTGGTACGCCGACGTGGCCACGCCCCAGGCGAAGTCGTCCGGCAGGGCGGCGAAGTCGATCCGGTCGGTCACGGCACCGCTTTCTGTAGGGGGCCTTTCGGTACGGTTCGGTTCGGCACGGTTCATTTGACGGCCCCGGCGGTGAGCCCGGCGACCAGATAGCGCTGGAGCAGCAGGAACCCGGCGACCACCGGGACGCTGACGACCAGCGACGCGGCCATGACCTGGTTCCAGTAGACGTCGTTCTGGGTGGCGTAGCCCTGCAGTCCGACCGACAGGGTGCGGGTGGTGTCGTTGGTCATGACGGAGGCGAAGAGCACCTCGCCCCAGGCCGTCATGAACGCGTAGACCGCGACCGCGACGATCCCGGGCAGCGCGGCCGGGACCACGACCCGGAAGAGCGCGCCGAGCGGCCCGCAGCCGTCCACGTAGGCGGCCTCGTCCAGCTCCCGCGGCACGGAGGAGAAGTATCCGGCCAGCATCCAGATCGAGAACGGGAGCGAGAACGTCAGATAGGTCAGGATCAGGCCGCCGCGGGAGCCGTAGAGGGCGACGCCGGTGGAGTTGCCGATGTTGACGTAGATCAGGAACAGCGGCAGCAGGAAGAGGATGCCCGGGAACATCTGCGTCGACAGCACCGTTACCGTGAACACCCGCTTGCCGCGGAAGCGGTAGCGGCTGACCGCATACGCCGCGAAGACCGCGATCAGCACCGAGCAGACGGTGGCCGAACCCGCCACGATCAGCGAATTGGTGAAGTAGCGGGCCAGCGGGACCGTGCGCCAGATGTCGAGGTACGGACGGATCGTCAGCTCGCTGGGCAGCCAGTGGAAGGTGCCCGAGACGTCCTCCAGCGGTTTGAGGGAGCTGCTGAGCATGACGTAGACGGGGAGCAGGACGAAGCCGGTCAGCGCGGTGAGGAAGATCCCTCGGGCATACCGGAACCAGCGGGGCGGTGCCGTGGGGGAGGCCCTGCGGCGGGCCGGGGTGCGCCTACGGGCCGTGGGGGAGCGGTCAGCCATCGGCGGATCTCCTTCCGCGCGAGGTGGCCAGCAGGTAGCCGGCGGTCACCACCAGCAGGAAGAGCAGCAGCAGGACGGACATCGCCGATCCGGTGCCGAAGTTCCAGGTGACGAACGAGGACTGGTAGATGTGGATGGACAGCAGGTCCGCGGCCTCCGGAGCGGCCTTGCCGAACAGCACATACGGCGTGTTGAAGTCGTTGAAGGTCCACAGGAACAGCACCAGCACCAGCACCTGGTTGACCGGCCGCAGCGAGGGCAGGGTGATCCGCCGGATCTGCCGGAGCATGCCCGCGCCGTCGAGCGCCGCCGCCTCGTAGAGGTCCTTGGGTATGTTCTGCAGCCCGGCCATCACGACCAGGAACGCGAACGGCCAGGTCTTCCAGACCGCGACCACCAGCAGCGCCACGAAGCTGTTGCCGCCCAGCAGCCAGAAGGGCCGCCCGTCGGTGAGCCGCAACTGGTCGTGCAGGACGTGGTTGACCAGGCCGTTGTCCTTCTGGAACATGAACGCCCAGGTGATCACCGCGGCGTAGACGGGCAGGGCGTACGGGGTGAGGAAGACGGCGCGCAGCAGGCCGCGGCCCCGGAAGTTCTCCTGCAGCATGATCGCGGCCGTGGTGCCGAGGAGCCAGCACAGCCCGACCGACAGCACGCTGAACACACAGGTGATCCAGAAGGAGTGCAGCAGCGCGGCGCCGACCGGGGCGTCGAGGTCGACGGTGACCCGGTAGTTGCCCAGCGCCTTCCAGGGGGCCGGGCCCCAGTTGCCGATGTGGAACTGCGTCAGCTCCTTGAAGCTCATCACGATGCCGATGACCATCGGTACGAGGTGGACCAGCAGCTCCAGCGCCAGCGCGGGCAGCAGGAGCAGATAGGGCAGTCCGGCGCGGCGCAACCGGACGGGCAGCCGCCTCACTTCGCCATCTGCTGTTCTGCCTTGGCCAGCCGCGCCCTGACCGACTCGGTGGTGACGGGGTGGCCGGCCGCCGCGTCGGCGAACAGGTCCTTGATCGCCGTGCCCACGGACGTCTCGAACTGCGCCTCGTCGGTGACCTGCGGGAGCGGTGCCGCGCTCCTGGTGAGCGTCTCGCGCAGCACCTTGGTGTCCGGCCGGTTGAACGCCGCGTCCCGCTGGGCGGCCTTGACCGGCGGTACGGAGCCGTAGGTCTTGTTCAGCAGCCGCTGCTCGGCGTCGCTCGTCAGGAACTTCACGAACTTCCGGGCGCCGTCGAGGTTGTCGGTGTTGCGGAAGACGGCGAGGTTGATGCCCGCGAGCATGGAGTTGGTCTGCCGGCCGCCGCCCGGGGTGCCGGACGCGACGGGCACCGGGACGACGCCCCAGTCCTCGGGTTTCATCCCGTCGGCCGCGAAGGTGGTGGCCGCGGCCTGCCACAGCACCATGGCGGTCCTGCCCTTGGCGAAGTCCCTGAGCGACTGGTTCTGCCCGTACTCGGCGTTGCCCGGCGCGATGATCTTGTCCTTGGCCATGAGGTCGACGTACTGCTTGACCGCCGCGACCGCGCCGTCGGAGGTGAAGGTGGGCCTGCCGACGCCGTCGAAGAAGTCGGCGCCGTGCTGCTTGCCGAGGACGAACGCCTGGTGGATGTTGTTGGCCAGCTGGCCGCCCTCGGCGCCCAGGCCCCACCTGCCGTCCTTGGAGATCCGCTTGCCGGCCGCGACCAACTCGTCCCAGGTGGTGGGGGGTCGGCTGATTCCGGCGTCCTTGAACATCCGCTTGTTGTAGTAGAGCGCGTAGGTCAGCGAGTACAGCGGGACCGCGGCCGGATCCTGGTGCGGGGCGCCCGTTGCGCCCAGCGCCGGTGCCGCGAACCGGTCGCGTCCGCCGATCGCGTCGAAGTTCCGCTTGTCCCAGGGGAGCAGCGCCCCGGTGGCCTGGAGCGAGGCGGACCAGGTGTTGCCGATGTTCAGGACGTCCGGCCCCTGCCCCGAAGTCGTGGCGGCCAGGATCCGGTTGAGCAGGTCGGGCCACGGTATGACCTCCAGCTCGACCTTGATTCCGGTGCGGCGTTCGAACTTCTTCAGCTCGGGGCCGAGGATCCGCTTGTCCGCCTCGACGTTGGGTCCCTGGTTGGACGCCCAGTAGGTCAGCGTCCTGGGGGAGTCGTTGCCGGCCCCGCCACCGGGGCTCGTCCCGCCGCCGCATCCGGAGGCCAGGGCGGCGAGCGCGGTGACGGTGGCGGTGAGGGTCGCGGCTCGGAGTCTGCGCATGACGGATACGCCTCTCTCTGAGGAGTCCGAGGTCGGCCATGTTCAGTTCCTGAACGGCCTCATGGCTTAACTTAGGGTGTGAGTTAAAGCCCGAGAGAAGGGCGCGTCAAGGGACCGCACCCCGGTAGATTGCGGGCGGGAGGGGGACCGGATGGCCGAGCACACCCAACGGACCGTGCGTGACCTGCGCCGAGCCAATCGCTCCGCGGTTCTGCAACGGTTGTATTTCGACGGCCCGTTGAGCCGGCAGGAACTCGGCCCGGAAACGGGCCTCAGTTCAGGCTCCGTCAGCAATGTGGTCGCCGAACTCGTCGACGACGGACTGCTGGAGGAGGCCGGGGTGGTCGGCTCCGACGGCGGCCGGCCGCGCACCCTGCTGCGCATCGCCCCGTCGGCCGGCCGGCTCATCGGCGTGGACGTCGGCGAGACCCGGGTCGGGATCGAGCTCTTCGACCTCTCGCTCGCCGAACTCGCCCGCACCGAACTCCCGTTGAGCGACCACCGCTACGACGTCGAGGCGATCACCCGGCAGATCGCGGACGGCGTCGCCACCGTGCTGGGCGAGAGCGGTACCGACCCGGATCGGCTGCTCGGCATCGGTGTCGGCGTCCCCGGCATCGTCGACCGGGCCGGTCCCGATGGCGCGGTCGTCCACGGCCAGACCATCGGGTGGGACGCCGTACCGCTGGAGGGCCTGCTCCGCGACGCCGTCGAACTCCCCGCACACGTACCGCTCTTCATCAGCAACGGTGCCAAGGCGCTCGGCCAGGCCGAGATGTGGTTCGGCGGCGGACGCGGCGCCCAGGACGCGGTCGTCGTGCTCCTCGGCTCCGGCGTCGGCGCCTGCATCGTCACCGGCGGCGCCGTCCACGGCGGGGCCCGCGACAGCGCCGGCGAATGGGGGCATCTGACCGTCCAGGTCCGCGGCCGGCGCTGCCGCTGCGGAGCCCGCGGCTGCCTGGAGGCGTACACCGGATCCGAGGCGCTGCTGCGACGCTGGCGGGAGGCGGGCGGCCGGCCCCCGGTGGACGCCGACGAGGAGACGGCGATCACCGCCCTGGCCGACGCCGCCTTCCCCCCGTACGGCAGCGCCCCCGACCCGATCGCCCGCGGCGTCCTGGACGAGACCGCCGAATACCTCGGGGCCGGTATCTCCGACCTGATCAACCTCTTCGGCCCGGAACGGGTGCTCATCGGCGGCTGGGTCGGCCTCCGGCTCGGCCCGCACCTCCTGCCCGCCGTCCGCACCCACGCCACCGCCTACGCCCTCGCCCACCCCGCCGGCCGCGTCACCATCGGTCTGGGCCTGCTCGGCCCGGACGCCGTCACGGTCGGCGCGGCGACACTGCCGCTGGCGGACTTCCTCAAGCGCGGCGGTCGGCGGCCGGCGCGGGCTCCGGAGCCGGCGGCGACACCAGGGTGGCGGACGGTGCTGGACGCCCGGACCCGGCGGCCACCGGGGTGAACCGCCGCCCCCGGACCAGCACCAGCGCCACCGCACAGGCGGCCAGCCCCGCCGCACAGCTCACCCCGAACGCGGCCCGGAACCCGTACGCCTGGGCCAGCGGACCGGCCGCGAGCGCCGCCACACCCTGCCCGACGATCAGCCCGGACCCCAGCAGCGTCATCGCCTCGCCCATCCGCGCGGCCGGCGCGACCCGCTCGGCGAGCCCGAACACCGCGATCAGATGCGGCGCCACCGCCGCGCCGATCCCGGCGACGACCAGTGTCGTACCGGCGAACCCGGACACCGCGAGCAGCGGCAGCACCAGCAGCGTCTGCGCCACGATCGCGAGCCGGAGCCGGACCGTCAGATCCCGCTTCCCCGGCCGCGCGGTCGCCACCAGCCCCGCCAGCGCACTGGTCACCGCCATCGCGCCCCAGACGAAACCGGCCATGCCGGCATCGCCCAGATGCTCGGACAGCGCGCTGACACCTGCGTTGGCGCCGCCCCAGATGAGCCCCTGCGCCAGCGCCATCGCACACAGCACGATCAGGGCGGGCGACGCCAGCCGTACCCCGGCCGCCGTCCCGGGCCCGGACCGCACCGGCCCCGGAGCCGTCGGATGCAGCCCGAACAGCACCCCGCACACGGCGCTGAGCAGGGCCGCGAGCAGCAGCGCCGCCGAGGGGTGACACACCACCACGACCGTCGCCGCCAGCGCCGGCCCCGCCATGAAACTGATCTCGTCGATCGTGGTGTCCAACGACAGCGCACGCGCGGTCAACTCCTTCCCCTCGGGGCGGGACACGGTCAAGGCGATCCACCGCGTCCGCGACAGCGGCCCCACCTGCGGCATCGTCAACCCGACCAGCCCCGCCAGCAGCGCCGACGCCGCTACCGGAAGCCCGCCGAGCACCGACCCCACCAGCGCCACGGCGGCCACCGCGTTCGCCGGGGCGGCCACCAGGAACACCGGACGGTGCCCGCGCCGGTCGGCCAGCCGCCCGATCGGCGGACCGCCCACCGCCTGCCCCAGCCACAGCATCCCCGCGACCACCCCGGCCCGCGCGATACCTTCCAGCTCCGTCAGCAGCATCAGCGTGCCGATCGGGCAGAGCGCAGCGGGCAGCCGCGCCAGGAACGAGAGCACCGGCAGCCAGGTACCCGCGACGGACAACACCGAACGAAGACCGCTCACCGCAGACACCGCATCCCCCCGAACGAGCAACTCGCCCCAGTAGACCCGTGGTCCCGGCCGCCGGACCATCCGCACGTCCTCCGAAACGACGCCGCGGAAGGCCCACGGCATCTGGAGGAACGCCCAAGAACGCCCGCGCCGCGCCCGGCCTCAGGCGTCCTCGGCCGCGTACACCCGACGCCCCCCGACGAACGTCTGCAGGACACGGGTCTCGGCGATCTCCTCGTCGGGGCCGTCGAAGGGATCGCGGTCCAGGACGGCCAGGTCGGCCAGCATTCCCGGCCGGATGGAGCCGGTGTCGTCGAGGTGGTTGGCGTAGGCGCTGCCGGCCGTGTACGCGGCGAGCGCCGAGCCCAGATCGATGCGCTGCTCGGGCAGGAAGACCGGCGCCGAGGACGGGGCCTCCGGCGTACGGCGGTTGACCGCGACATGCAGCGCGGCGAGCGGGTCGGGGGAGCTGACCGGCCAGTCGCTGCCCGCCGCGAGGGTGGCGCCCGCGCGCAGCAGATCGCCGAACGGGTACTGACGGGCCGCCCGTTGGGCACCCAGGAAGGGAATCGTCAGCTCGTCCATCTGCGGTTCATGGGCCGCCCACAACGCCTGGATGTTCGCCGTCGCCCCCAGTCGGCGGAACCGCGGGACGTCATCGGGGTGCACGACCTGGAGATGGGCCAGGTGCGGCCGGGTGTCGCGCCGGCCGTTCGTCCGCCGGGCCGCCTCCACCGCGTCCAGCGCCTCGCGTACGGCCCGGTCGCCCAGCGCATGGAAGTGCACCTGGAAGTCCTCGGCGTCCAGCAGGGTGACGTAGGTCCGCAGCTCCTCGGGGTCGATGAAGGAGATGCCGCTGTTGTCGGACGCACAGCCGCAGGCGGTGAGGTAGGGCGTGAGCATCGCGGCCGTGTGGTTCTCGGCGATCCCGTCCTGCATGATCTTCACGCTGGTCGCGCGCAGCCGCCCGTCGGTCAACTCGGCTCGCTTCGCGATGAGTTCGGGGATCTGCTCGACGCCCCGGGCCCGGTCCCACCACAGCGCCCCCGTCACCCGTGCGGTCAGCTTCCCGTCCTGCCGGGCGGCCACATACGCGGGTACGGCGTCGACCGTGCCGGGTCCGTCGCCCAGCATCGCGTCCTGCCAGGCGGTCACTCCGTAGGAGTGGAGCAGCCGCTGCGCCCTGAGCAGGCCGGCGATCTGCTCGTCGAGGCCCGCCTCCGGAATCAGCTCGGCCACCAGCCGCATGGCGCCCTCCTGCAGCATGCCGGTGGGCCGGCCGTCGGCCGCCCGCTCGATCCGCCCGTCGGCCGGGTCCGGCGTACGGGCCGTGAGCCCGGCCAGCTCCAGCGCACGGGAGTTGGCCCAGCCGCCGTGGTGGTCGCGGTTGACGAGGAACACCGGGCGATCGGGCACCAGGGCGTCCAGGAACTCCCGGGTCGGCATCCCGCCGGGGAACGCCTCCAGCGACCAGCCGCCGCCGGTGATCCACGGCACGTCCGGATGCGCGGCGGCATAGCGGCCGATCAGCTCGCGGTAGGCGTCCGCCGTCTCCGCCGCGCTCAGATCGCACAGGGCCAGCTCCATGCCGCCGCCGACCGGATGGACATGCGCGTCCTGGAAGCCGGGGATCAGCAGCCGGCCGCCCAGATCGACCACCTCCGTACCCGGCCCGATCAGGTCGCGTACCTCCGGCTCGTGTCCGACGGCGACGATGCGGTCCCCGCGCACCGCCACCGCGCCCGCCCGGCTGCGCGCGGCGTCGACGGTGTGCACGGGGCCGGAGAGGAAGACGAGGTCGGCCGGGGAGCCGGCGGCGGCGGTGGTGTCCGGGGTCGGCTCGGGCTCGACGGTGGTGCGGAGGTCCATCTGGCAGTTGCTCCAGTCGCGTGGGGTGTGTGATGCGGATGTGTGTGGTGCGGGTGCGGCAGGGGACCGGCCGCGATGGGGGAGGTCGAGTGCGGCGTGTTCCGGACCGGGCGGGCCGTGGTCCGGGACCCGCCGTATCGGGGTGCGGCCGGCTCGGCTACGCGCGGGGCAGCGGGGCCGCCTCGCCGTCCATCGGCAAGGTGATCGCGTCGGCGTCGGTGCCCCGGCCGGTCGTGAAGTACGGCGCCCGGCGTACCCACTTGGCCCAGGCCGCGGTCGCCAGGCCCGCCAGGATGAACAGCGAGGGGAGCAGCAGCATGAACCAGCCGTTGTCCGGGCTCGGCTCGAAGTGGTCGCTGAGCGTCGCGTAGTACCGGACGAGGTAGCCGCCGAGTCCGAACAGCGCCAGCGCGCTCGCCGCGGGGACGACCACATCCCGCAGCGCCCGGACCGCCCCCTGGCGCAGGCTGCTGCGGAAGCGCACCGCGCAGGCCAGGGCGGTCAGCCCGTAGTAGAGGGCCACGGTCAGGCCGATCGAGTTGACCGCCGTGAGGATCATGTCGTTGAGCTGCGGGATGCCGACGGCGAGTACGGCGAGCAGCGCGGCGAGGGCCATGATCAGGAGGGTGCCCACGGCGGGGGAGCCGTAGCGCGGGTGCACCCGCTGCCACACGGGGCCCAGCGTCCGGTCGCGGGCCATCGCCAGCGCACCGCGGGCGGTGGGGATGACGCTCGACTGGAGGGAGGCGAAGGCGGAGCACATCAGCGCGGCGAGCGGCAGGGAGGCCCAGGGCTCGGGCGCCAGCTTCCCGCCGAGGAAGGTGAGCGCCTGCGGGCCGTTGCGGATGAGTTCCTCGGTGTTCATCACCCGCTGGAAGGCCAGCGCACCGATCAGGAACAGGCCGAGCATCGCCACCAGCGCGATCATTCCGCCGCGGGCCGCGTCGGAGGCGTCGCGGGTCTCCTCGTTGACGCTGAACGCGGCGTCCCAGCCCCAGTAGATGAACACCGCGATGACCATGCCCTGGGCCAGCGCCTGCGGTGAGGCGATGTCGAACGGGTTCAGCCAGGACAGCGAGAACGGCTGGTCGCCGACGACCAGGGCGTATCCGCAGAAGACCAGCAGGACCGCGTACTCGAAGACCAGCAGCCACAGCTGCAGCCGGGTCGCGGCCCGTACGCCCGTGATGGCGGTGAGGGTGACGGCGACCAGCGCGATCAGCCCGACGGCCGTGCTGATGCCGGTGGAGGACGGATCCAGGCGCAGCCCCAACAGGCTGTACAGACCGAGCTTGTTGAGGAACTGGAGCACGACGGACCCGGTGACGGCACCCGTGTAGGCCATGAAGATCACATTGCCGACCAGCACCACCCAGCCGGTCAGAAAGCCGGGCCAGGGGCCGATGGACCGGCCCACCCAGGTGTAGCCGCTGCCGCAGTTGGGCTCGGTGCGGTTGAGCCGGGCGTACGACAGCGCGATGCCGAGGATGGGCAGGAAGGCCAGCAGCAACAGGGCGGGGGTCTGCCGGCCGGCGTACGCGGCCAGCGACCCCATCCCGATGCCGATGCTGGTGGTCGCTGCGGTGCTCGACGCGGCGATCGCCACCCCGTCCTTCACCCCCAGTGAGCGGCGCATTCTCGCCGGGCCGGGGTCCTGCTGCTGCACTGCGGAGGGCATGGCACTGACTCCTTGGACGGGGGGCCGGACCGGTCCCGATGGGCCGTGTGTCCGCCGATGAAACAGTCCGCACACCCTTGTGTCAACGGTGTTGACGTAACCTGGTGGTTAACTGGCCCGGACGGGCGCTGACGCGGCTCGGGAACGGCGCAGGAGCGCGCCGGGCAGGGCCGGGCGCCATGGCGAAGCGGAGGGGTGCGGTGTGGCGGCGAGCGAGCGGGTCCCGGCCGAGCGCAAAAGGCGTCGGCCGACCGGTTCAGGGGTGGTTCTGTCGGCCGATCTCATCGTCGACACCGCACGCGAGCTGATCGACGGCCAAGGGGCGCAGGGCTTCACCGTACGCAAGCTGGGCGCGGCCCTCGGCGCCGATCCGTCCGCCGTCTACCGCTACTTCCGCAACACCGAGGACCTGCTGCTGGCGCTCGCCGACCGGCTGATCGGTGAGTCCATGGAGGGCTTCGAGCCGAGCGGCGACTGGGCGGCCGACCTGCGCGACTTCGGTATGCGCGCCTACCGCTCCGCGCTGCGCCACCCGCAGATCGCGGCCTTCAGCACTCTTCGCGTCACCGGCCGCCCGCACGAGCAGCGCGCCGTCGACACCGGTATCGGGCTGCTGCTCCAGGCCGGATTCGACGACGCCGCCGCCGTCCGCCACTACCACGCCTTCGTCGACACCGCCCTCGGCCATGCGGCCCTGGACGCCGGTGTGCTGCGGCTGGCACCCGCCCAGCGCGCGGCGGACGAGCAGGCATGGCAGGACGCGTACGGCAGCCTCCCGGCGGACGCCTTCCCCAGCCTGCACCGCGTACGCGAGCACCTCCCGGTCATGGCGGCCTCGGCCGTCGAGTCCGCCCTCGATCTGCTCATCGCGGCATTCCGGGCGGAGGCGGCGGGGTGGGCGGGGTGAGGTGAAGGGACGGCCGCCGGGTGGGATGACGGAGGATGAATTACGTCACGCCGGAAGATCCCGTACATATCGGTCGACGGGGGAGGGGCGGCCCATCGGAATGTGCAGCCAGGTGCCCAGAAGATCCCACATGATTGACTTTCGCCCGATATAAATCCCCTCACCCTGCGCCACACCCCCTCACTCCGCGCCACCACTTCCGCTCGCCTCCCGGCCCCTGGGGTCCGCCCTCCCCGCCTGACGCTTCCTCAGTGCCGTCCCGCTTGATAGACACGTCCGCATCATCCGCACGTGGTATGGGACGCGCACCATGAACGACCGCAACACCTCGGACCACCACATATTCGAGCTCGACCTCACCGAGCACGAGGCCCGCCGGCGGACCGAGGTCCTCGCGGCGCTGGGCGACACCTGGGACCCCATCGCGGTCATGGAGGGCGAGACGGAGGCGAACCGCCTGCTCTACTCGGGCCTGGACGCCGACCAGCAGGCCACCTACGACATGCTGGTCGCCGCGGGCGTGCTGCCGCCCTCCGGGCAGGACTGAGCATGCTGCCCCTCGACCCCACCGCCGATATCGGCCGCCGGGCCTGGGTGCCGTGCCCCCGCTGCCAGGACCACGAGGGCTGCGGCGCCTGCCGCGACGGCCGCACCTGCCACGACCACTGGCGCTACCTCCTGGCCAACGAGGGCAGCGTGCTGCATCTGCAGTGCCCCAACTGCACCCACCTGTGGGCCTGGCAGTCGGGCTTCGGCGCCGGCGGCCGCACCGACGGCTGACGCCCGGGAGCGCGGCCGGCGATCCCCGCTGGGCCCTCCACCAGGCCAGACGTCGCATCGCGTCCTCGTACGTCTCCTCCAGCACCCGGTCGGCCGGCGGGTGGGGCGGTACGGGTGGTTCACGCCCTTCGGTGTGCCCGGACGCGCCACGCCGGACGTGCGGCGGCGGTAGCGTGATCTTCATGGAGCTGCATGCGCGATCGCTTTGGCTGGTGACCGAACCGCTGCACGCGGTCTGCTACTTCGACGAGGAGTGCCGCGGCCTGGGCAGGGCGCTCGGCCTCAAGGGCTTCTGGATGGGGTATTTCGCCTCCCGCACCGCACCGTTGGGGGCCGTGGAACCCGCCGCCGCCACGGCCGTACTCGGGGTGTTCGCCCCGCAGATGGTGGCCCGTGCCCTGCCGGCGGCCTGGAGCATCGCCGGACCGTCGCACGTCCTCGACGAGCGCGGCAGCCGGGCCGCCCGCGCCCTGCGCAGGATCGGTCCCGAACTGGAGCGCGGCGCCGCCGAACTGCTGCCGCCGCTCCAGAAGATCGTCGACGATGCCCCCGCCCTGGCACGGCCCCTCTTCGCCGCCAACCGGGCACTGTGCGACCATGCCGACCCCGTCGAGCGACTGTGGCAACTGGTCACCACTCTGCGCGAGTTCAGGGGCGACGCGCACCTCGCCGTGCTCGCCGACGAGGGCCTCGACGGCTGCGAAGCCCTCGTCCTGGCCGCCGCGTCCGGCCGCGTCCCCGAAGACACCATCCGCCAGGACCGGGGCTGGAGCGAGGAGGAGTGGGCGGCCGCCGCGGACCGGTTGCGCTCCCGCGGCCTCGTCGACGCGCACGGCGGCGCCACCGACCACGGCCTGCGGGAGCGCGAGCGCATCGAGCAGGCCACCGACCGGCTGGCCGCCCGGCTGCTGAACTCCCTGCCCGAAGTGGAGATCCAGGCGCTGCTGCACGCCCTGGAACCCGTCGTCCGACGCATCCTGGCCGCGGACGTGCTGCCCTTCCCCAACCCCATCGGGCTCCCGCACCTCGACGACCCCCTGCCCTCGTAAGGGCCCACGGTCCGGTGGCCCGGGGCCGGAAAGCCTAGGCGCGCTGCCTGCCCGCCTCCTTCAACTTCTGCCCCAGGTCCATCGTTTCGGAGGCGGGCGGGGCCTGGACCCGGACCGGCTTGTTGATGTCGAAGAACCGTATGGTCACGTCGAGCGGGCCCTGCGTCGCCTGCGCACGCTCCCGGAACTTCACCATCCGGTCATCGGGGCCGACCCACATATCGAGCTTCAGCTTGTCCACCCCGAGCTGCCTGTACTGCTCGACCGCCCTCTTGCGGCGCTCGGCGGTCAGCGCGCTCTTGGCGGCCCGCTTCGTCAGCAGATCCGACACGGCGACCGTGCCGGAGTAGTGCGTGGTCCGCACCCCGTCGACGGTCTCCTCGCCGACCTTCCTGACGTCCTCGGACTGGGGGAGGAACGACGCCTGTGCCGCCGGGTCCTGGTCGGCCTGCCGCCGCATTCCCCCGAAGCCGCCGGCCCGGTCGGCGTCCTTGTGCTTCATGGGGAACTTGATCCAGCGCTTGCCGCCCATCGCGGCCGCCGCGTCCTTGCCGCCCCCCAGATACAGCGCGCCTCCGACGAGCCGCACCGAGAACTCACCCTCCTCCCGGCCTCCGGACGCCTTCATCCGCATGTCCATGGCCCGCGGGCGAAGGCTGAACGACACCTTGCCCTCGACGGTTCCCTGGCCCGGGACCTCGCCCGAAAGGCGATAGGACCCCGAATTGAGCTTGGCGCCCTTGTTGACCGCCTTCTGCACCGCGGCGACCGGCGTCGCGTTGAGGGTCCCCGACCCGCCGGACCGGGCCGCGGGCTTGCCGCCGGAGGCCGTACACGCCGCCGCACCGCCGCAGACCATCACACCCGCGAGCAGCGCCCCCAGCGTCCGGATGGCCGTACGGGACCGCCCGGCACCGGACGGAGAGACGCCGGACTCGGTGGCGCCGGAACGTGACACGCCTGAACGCGAGCCGGCAGAAGAAGAGTTACGCGAAAGATCGGACATGGTCTCCCCACAGACACCCGAAACTATGAAGATGTGATGGATCAAGACGGTAACCCACCGCACTGACAATCCATGCCGAATATCAACGGCACTTCGCTGGCCTGCGGATTCGTCGTGCGCCCGCCCTGGCGGCACCCCTCGTCCGGACACACGGAGTGATTTTCATCTGGTGGTTCGATGGGTGCTTTGGTGTGCTTTGCTATGCAAGATCGGGACACCTCCGCGCAAGAGGCGTTGAATGGGTATGGATCCTAGAGACTTGTGGGACCGCAATGCCGTTCTGGCGGAAGCGTTTTGTTTGGGCGACGAGCGCGTGCGGGAGGCGCAGGCCAGGCTCGACGAGGCGCAGGCCGACCGGTCACGGGTTTTGGCGGCGTTCGCGGTGACGGTGGGCAGTACGGGCGCGGTGGCCGGTCTGTTCGGTTTGAACGAGCGGGAAGTGCGGATCGCCCGGCGCACCGTGGGCAAGGACGATGCCCGTGCCGTCGCCGAAAAGCTGCTGGCCGCCTCCTCGCCTGTCGCCGCACCGCCCAGCGAGCCGGACGACGCGCCCCCCGTGCCCGATGCCTCGGCCGAGCCTCCGCTTCAGAACCCGTCCGCCGGAACCCGGTCCACCGGTTCGTCCCGCGACGGTACCGGTGGCGGCACGGCGGGCACGTCCGACCAGAGCTGGTCCCCGGCGATGGACGCGGTCCTCATCGGCAGTTGGCAGACCGGTGTGGACCTGCGGGAACTCGCCTCCGAATTCGGGCTCGACCTCACGCGCCTGGTTACCCGTGCCCAGCAACTGTCCGCCCAGGGGCGGTTCTATCCAGGCGCCGTGGAATCCCATGCGGGACGCCACCGGCGCGGCCCCGGAGATGTCCATGAAGCCGAGTACACCATTCCCGCACAGCAGACGGCCGCCTGGAACGCCGCGCCCTCCGCGCACCAGATGGCATCGGCCTGGCACACCGGCACGATGCCCTCGACCGAGTGCGTCCCGGACGTGACGGCCCTTGCCTCCGAATGGGACAACGCCCTCGCCCCCTGGGGCTCCATCGCACCCTCGCACGAGGAGGCCGCGCCGGCGCATCAGCCCTGGGCCCAATACCACCTCAGTTCTTGACCCCTGACGAAGACCGACCCATGACGAACGACGAAGCTCCGGCGGGCACGCTGGACGGCAGAGTGGCGCTGGTGGCCGGCGCCACCCGGGGGGCCGGACGCGCCATCGCGGTGGAACTCGCCCGCGCGGGTGCCTTCGTCTACGCCACCGGGCGCAGCAGCCGGACCGCGGGACGGTCGGAGATCAACCGGCCCGAGACCATCGAGGGGACCGGCGACCTGATCGTCGCGGCCGGCGGTACCGGTGCGGCCCTGCGGGTGGACCACCTCGACAGCGACCAGGTCGGTGACCTCGTCCGGCGCATCGACCGCGACCACGGCCGTCTCGACCTCCTCGTCAACGACATCTTCGGCGGCGACAGATACGCCCAGTTCGGCACCGTTCTCTGGGAGCACGACCTCGCCGGTGGGCTGCGCATACTGCGCATGGGCATCGACACCCACGCGATCACCAGCCACCACGCGCTGCCGCTGCTCATCCGCCGCCCCGGTGGACTGGTCGTCGAAATGACCGACGGGACCGCGGAGTACAACGCCGCCTACCGCCACCACGAAGGCTTCTACTACGACCTGGTCAAGGCCGCCGTGCAGCGCATGACCCTCGCCCAGAGCCATGAACTCGCCCCGCACCGGGCCTTCGCCGTGGCCGTGACTCCCGGCTGGCTCCGCTCGGAGCACATGCTGGAGGCATTCGGCGTCACCGAGGACAACTGGCGCGACGCGACCGCCGACGTGCCGCACTTCTGCATCTCCGAGTCCCCGGTCTACGTGGCGCGGGCGGTGACCGCACTCGCCGCCGATCCGGACGTCGCCCGCTGGAGCGGGAAGGTCGTCTCCAGCGGCCAACTCGCCCCCCTCTACGGCTTCACCGACACCGACGGCACCCAGCCGGACTGCTGGCGCTACCTCGACGAGGTCCAGTCCCGCGGCCTCCCCGCCGACGACACCGGCTACCGCTGACCGGAGCCGCGGCAAGGGCGCTGCGGTCACTCCCATGGAGGCGGCGGCCGAGGCTCACCCGCGGTGCGGTAGTGGGGGCCGCACGGCCTGCTGCCGCGCTCTGACGGCCGTGGCCCGATACCGAGGCGCCCGTCGTGGCAGAGTAACCCGCATGCTCATATCAACGCCTCGCCGCCGAAGACACCTCGCTGCCGCCTTACTGCTGGTGAGCGTCGCCCTGCCACTGACCGCCTGCGGCCAGCAGCGCGTCGCGGCCGGCGCCCCGGGAACGACCCCCAGTTCCACCCCCCGCTCCACCCCCGCTTCTCCCAGCCCGACTCCGAGCTCCACTCCCAGCCCGTCCGGTGCCGGTGCGTCCCCCTACGTGGAACCCGGAGCCCACGACGGAGCCCCGCACTACGGCGACAACAACGCCTACCGCCGCTCCGGCGAAATGTCCCCTGCCAGCGGGAAGGACGCCCAGCGGGAAGCCGACCGCATCGAGCCCGTACTCAAACGACTCTGGAAGCAGCGGAAGTGGGACCCCAAGAGCGTCCGCACGGCCCTGCTCGCCCTCGGGTACGAGGAACTGCGCACCGGCCCCAAGGGGGAGCAACTCGGCGGGAAGCTCGAAGTGCGGGGCATGAACGCCCGCTTCGAGGGCGACCATTACGTCACCCCCGAAGGCGCCCGGATCGGCCTCCACGTCCACAAGGACGCCTGCGTGACCGCGTTCGTGCAGAAGACCAACTATCAGGTCCAGGTCAACGGGCCCTACATGGAGACGGGCTGTTTCGAACCGCCCTACGGCCACTGACCCACGCCCTGGGCGCGCCGACTCGTCGGACCGCCGGCTCCGGGGACGTGGACGACACGTGCCCGGTTGCCGTCGCCCGGGTGGGGCGGGTGCTACGACGGTGCCATGGACGAAGGCGAGCGGCGACGCTTCATCCCGCCCGAGGCGGACCAGGTGCCGAAGGGCAGGATGCTGGCCCTCGCCGACGGCGTGATGGCCATCGCCATGACCCTGCTCGTACTGGACATCAAGCTGCTCGGTGGGGATCGCCTGGGTCTCGCCGTTGGCTGCGATCTGCAGCTGACGCACGTATCGCAGGACGCATCTGGTCTGAGCCGGCGCACCGCGCTCACCGGGCTCGTCGGCGGAGCCGGGATCGCACTGACCGCCGGTTGCGTGCCCATGGACAGCAGCTCCGCACAAGGCCCCACCGAAGGGCCTTCGGCGTCGGCCGCCGGTGCCGCGCCCGGGGCCATGACGCTCTTGGAGAACCCGGCGTACAACTTCAGTGCCCTTCTGGCGCTCGGCGGGGCCGGGTTCAGCACAAGCGAGGTGGGCGAGGTGCTCACCGCCGTCAACACGATCCACAAGGCCGGACTGTCCGCGCAGACGTACGTCGAGACCTTCAAGAAGCTCGGCGACCAGCTGATGCGGGCTCCCGAGGGCAGCAGGCCCGACCGGCAGACGCGGCGCTTCCGTGCGCTGCGGGCCGCGCAGTACTACGCCCAGGCGCTGTTCTTCGTGCTCGGCTCCGACGCCCCGGCGGCGAGGAGCGGCTCTACAGGGACGGGCGCGGCGCCTGGGACACGTTCTGCGGGCTGTGCGACCCGGCGCCGGTGACGGCGAACGTTCCGTACGGCGCGACCCCGCTGCCGGTGTGGTTCTTCCGCCCGGACGACTCCGGCACCCGGCGCCCCACCGTGATCCTCACGAACGGCAGCGACGGCCAGAATGTCGATATGTGGACCTACGGCGTCTCGGCGGCCCTGGAGCGCGGCTGGAACGCCTTGGTGTACGACGGACCGGGCCAGGGGCAGCTGCTCTTCGTGAACCGGGTGGTCTTCACACCGCGCTGGGAGACGGTGGTCACACCACTCGTCGACTGGCTGATCGCCCGCTCCGACGTGGACGGTGCCCGGATCGCCCTGACCGGGCTGAGTATGGGCGGCGACCTGGCCCCGAGGGCCGCGGCCTTCGAGAAGCGGATCGCCGCCCTGGTGGCGATGCCGGGGTGCCTGGAACCCTGGCCGGGTTTCCCGCCGGAGGTCCGCAAGATCCTCACCCCGAGCAAGGCGGAGACCAACGACATCTGGAACAAGGAGGTCGCCCCCGAGCTGCCCGCGGCCGATGCCGCGACGCTGAAGAGGCGACGTCGTCTTCGACTGGCTCCAGGAGACGCTGCCGGGGCGCTGACCACAGACAGCCGACGGCGAGATCCGCCGGCACCGGACCATCAAGCGCTGACGTCGTCGATCCAGCACGCCGATCGGACCACCGAAGACGGCCCTTCAGGTGATTTCCGGACTTCGCACGAGCCGGGCGGCCGTCGCAGGGGTACGGCGATCCAGCAATCACGACCCGCGCACCCGCACGAGGAGATTCGCCCATGTACGCAGCAGTCCGACGGTACGAAGGGGTCACCGATCCAGCCGAGGCGGGACGCCGCGTCAACGAGGGGTTCGTACCGCTCATGCGCGAAGCCCCCGGCTTTGTGGCCTACTACTGGATCGACGCCGGGAACGGAGTCATGGTCTCGACCAGCGTCTTCCGCGACCAGGCCGGCGCCGAGGAATCGGTCTCCAGAGCGGTCGGCTTCGTACGGGACCAGCTCGCGTCACTGCTCCCCAACCCGCCCCAGGTCACGACCGGGGAGGTCGTGGCCTCCGCGTGACGGCCTTCGAGCCGGCCGGAGAAGAACGCCTCGGCAATGCCTCGCCCGGGGTGAGGCCATATCCCCCGTGCCAAGGGCTGTCTCGTCATTCGTGATCGGGTGCTGCGTCGACCTGGTGATGCTTCCGCGACGGGCCGTCTCCTCCCACCTCTCCGTCATCTCCTCGCGGCCGAAGAACAGTTCCGCCTCGCCGGGCTCGTAGCGTGCCAATCCGCGGTACGGCGGCTCCCTGAAGATCAGTTCACCAGGCCCGCAAACAGCGGGCCGTTCCGAGGGACGACCCACGACGAATTGATTCCCGCAGGTCAGACGGGGTGCGAATCAACTCCCCGGCCCGTGAACTAGAGGACGTCGGGCCGCCCGGACAGCCGGCCGGGCAGCCGACGGCACAGCCAGCCGAAGCACCATCCACGACCTGGGGGACTCCTTTGCCAGTCCGACGCACTGCCACAGCTGTCGCCACCGCCGCCCTGCTGGGCCTGGGCGGCCTGGCGGACACGGCGCACGCCGCCTCCGCGCCTACCGCTTCCACCTCCACGGCTGCGGCACGGCACGCCGGAGAGGCCCACCGTCAGGGGTGGGCCACCTACGTCAAGAACGCCAAGAACGTGGCCGACGCCGGTGTGCCGAAGCCGAGCAGGACGGTTCGCTGCACCTTCGTCTACTCCGAGGGAGGCAGGAAGACGCACGGCAAGGTGTGTTTCGATCCGAACGGCGACAAGTTCTACGTCAAGGACATGCGGGCCGACGGCATGAGCATCTATATGCGCGTCATGTACGCGGGCAACCCGCAGACCGTCTTCGACTGCCGGGACTTCAAGGGCGGTGACGCGGGCTGGACGGCTTGCGAATTCTCCGGGGAGCTGAAGGAGAACCGGCGTATCAACTTCAACGCTCTGGCCTATAAGGGCAACACGCTGGAGCTTGAGGGCCTGACCGGGACCGCGCAGAACTGAATCACCGACGGGGCTGGACCACTTGGCGACTTCCCTCGCCACCGGCTCCGCTGGTTCCGATAGACGCCGACGCCGTCCGAGCTCCGGTCTCCATGGCCGTGGCGGTACGTCGGTGACCTCACGCCCCGGACAGCTACCCACGGGGGAGGTAGCTGCCCGGGGCGCCAGGGAGCTGCGCAGCGACTGCGTCGGCGACGTCCGGATCCCGGCCGCGATCGCATACGAGTGAACTCATCGCCAACACAGGTGTGCACTCCGTGCTAACGGCTCGCGAGCCGCCCTCCGCCATCATTGAGGCCGGTAGTTCGATTGTCTTCCTGTTAACCGGCCGAGGCGCCTTGAACGATGGCGACCCGCCCTGGAACGACCAGCCATATGTACTGAAGGAGATAACTCGCCGTGAGAATTACCCAGTTTGCGCGCACCACCCTTGTGACGGGGATGGCCCTGGTTGCCGCCGGTACCGCAACTACCGCTTATGCAGCACCGTCCACCTCGCAGAGCCGTGCTGTCGCCTCCGCGGTGGGCTGCCCAGGTGACGGCCGGATCGACATCAACTACACCTGTACTTCGCTCGGTAGCGGGGAGTTGTTCCACCGGAAGTACACCAATGACAAGGCGTCGACCTGGTACAAGAAGACCGACGGGGCGAGAATCAAGGCGCGCGTGGGCTACAGCGTCAATGGAACCAGCCACTGGAGTGGCTGGTTCAGTCAGAGCAGTGGAACGACCAAGAGCGGATCCTGGAGCAGGGTTTCGTACTGTTCCTCCTCTGTCGGTATGTTGCATGTAGAGGGGCAGCAGACTTTCCAGACGCCGCCGGCCGACTGCACCCACTGACACTTGCACCCTGGCCTCAAGGATGCGGTCCGACGGGCCAGGGCAACCCCTTCTGCTCTCTTTCAGTATTGGGACGCTGTCCTTCGTGTTTACTGCCATATTCAAAGGTCAGACAGACTTCATAGTCATCGCGTCCGCCGCTGTGGCCGCCATGGCTGCGATCTGCTTCCTTCTCGCCCGACGCACGGTGGGGAGACCGTGGTGCTTCGCGGCCCTCGGAGCATCCGTCGGTGCCGAGTTGGCTGTGACGCTCTGCCTGCCGAGCGGGGGAGAATCCCCGGCCGCGTCGAGCATATGCGTCATCAACCGCGATCTCGCCGAACCGTTTGCCACGCAACAGGGGCTGTGGAACCTCCTGCTCTTTCTTCCGATCGGCTTCTTTGGGCTGATGGCGCTGCGGACGCTTTTTCCCGTGTTGGTCGGTAGCGTGCTGCTGTCCTTGGCGACGGAGTTGCTGCAGACCCTGCTGCCCGGCGTCAGCCGGGGGTGTGACAGCAGCGACCTCCAGATGAACGCCCTCGGAGGTATCGTCGGCGCGTTGGCCTCGTGGGGGATCTTGCGCTTGAGCAAGCTCCGGGTCGCTCCGGCTCGGGCACATGCGCGGGGCAGCGCAATCGCCGCTGGGGTGGCCTTGCTCGTCGCCGGTGTTGTCTGCACGGCGTGGGTGACCTTGATGTCGGTGGATGCCACCGGATTGCAATTCACCGGAAGCGAGGAGAAGGCGGCGGCGAAGAGGGTCCTGCGCCAGGCGTTCGGTGACCGATACGCCATCAGCAATGTGCAGCTCCAGTCCGGGACGGAGGACGTCCCCGACACATTGCTCATCACCCTGGACCAGGGGTTTGCCGAACTCTCCTGGCCCGACGCCGACCAGCTCACGGTCAGCCTGGAGAACTCCAGCGAGATCACATCGGCGAGCTACCCGGTTCCCGGAGTCGGTAACGCGCCCACCGGCGAAAAAGACGCCCTGCGCATCGCCCGACGCTACGCCGAAGCCCACTTCCCCAAAGAACTGCGCGCGGCTGCATCGCAGGTCTACCCCGTCGGTGACAAGGCCGAACTCGGGTGGATGGTGAGCTGGAGACGGCGAGCCAGTTCAGGGGTCCTGATGCCCATGCGGCTGGACGTTCAGATCAACACAGCCGGCCGGGTGTCCCAACTTCTCGCTCGCACTGCGGAAGACCCCAGTGGACTCCCTCCCTTGAAGGTGAAGAAGGAACAGGCCGAGCAGGCGGCGCTCGGCACCTTGAAGCGCCCTGGACAGGAAAAGGGCATCCGCCCCGCTGACAGTGAACTGCTGGCCGTTCAGCGTGACGGCACGTGGCGGATCCAATGGCTTACCACCTTCGTCGGGGACGATCCTTCGTTGGGGATCCCGCCCGTCTATGTGGACGCCACGACCGGAAAGGTCGACTCCCGCGCCAGTCGGCAGGAGAAGCTGGACGACCCGGCGGAGGGCGATGTGGAGACCACGACCAACGACCCGTCGTGAGGAGCAAAACTCATGGCGCCGGTCCACTGGCCGCGCTCTCCGGAAGCTGCATTCCGGCGATCGTCCGATGCACCGGCCTCACCCACGCCCTCGGCGAGGTCCTGCGCCGACCTGCTGCCGAACGATCATTCGCAGGAAGTCGATACCCGCGAATGGCCAGAAATGATTGGCGCGTCACTCGGGCTGGAAAACATTACTGAAGCGTCGAGGCTAGACAGGCTGTGCCCGCCCGAATACAGTGCGTCCGGGGCCTGCGACAGCAGGAAAGAGGGGGGTAGAAAACATGTGGGTAGCTGCCGCCTTATCTTGCGCTTTGACGGACTTCCATTTTACGGGAAAGTAACTCATGGGGCTGGCAAGGTCGCGTAGTTCAGCCCAAAGGACTCCCGCCACTGACGCCGTAAGTGCGGAACTGGATACATCCCTCTAGCCCGGCACTCAGCGCCGCAAAGTCTGCCAACAACGGCGCTCGTTCAACTCGTCCGCGACACCTCCAGACGGAAGGAGAGGCCATCATGCCGTTATCGGCAGCTGACATCGAAAAGCTCGGAGACACTCCGATCACGATCGAGTCGACCCACTACCCGAACGTGTACCTGCGCATGGACGGGACCGGTGTGACCTCCTCCACCGACCCCGGCGGCGGCAAGGTCAACTGCCAATACGGCACCGGCCCCTGGACGACGTTCAAGGTCCGGCCGCAGGCCGATGGCTCATATGCGTTCGAGTCGATGGCCTTCCCGAATGTGTTCCTGCGCATGGATGGCACTGGGGTCCCCGCCAGCATGGCCGGCGGGGGAACGGTCAACTGTCAGTACGGTCTCGGCCCCTACGAGAAGTTCCGTGCTCGCGCCCAGGCCGACGGTTCGTTCTCCTTCGAGTCGGCGGCCTTCTCGAACATATTCCTGCGCATGGTCACCGGCAGTGGGGTGACCACCGCCACCGGCCCCGGCGGAACGGTGAACTGCCAGATCAAGGCCAACGGCGGCGGCGACGAGAAGTTCTTCCTCAACGTGGCCTAAGGGCCAGCCCTTAGCCTCCGCGTTTCACTTGCGGTGGCGTCCGGATCTTGAGCGGGAAAGTGAAAGTGCCTTCTGAATTGGGACGATAGGGCTTGTCGAAGGCTTCTGTCGTTCCAGTAGGAAGGCACTTTCTGCGTGCACACCACCGGGTCGCGCCCCAAGCTCGTCGTCTCCACCGACGGGCGCGGGGTGGGCAGCCATGCCGGGTCCCGTCTGCTGGCCGATCTCGACGATGCCACCAGCCGGACCGGCGCCTTCACCGATGCACTGCGTCGACTGCGGCCGCGTGGCACCGGACACGACCCGGGCCGGGTGGCGGTTGATCCGGCGGTGATGCCCGCCGACGGCGGCGAGGCGATCGCGGACCTGGCCCTGCTCCGCGGCCGGGCCGAAGTGTTCGGCCCAGTCGTGCGGCGCGAGCGCCCCCACATCCCGGCGCCCAGTTTTCCCTGTTCGACCTGGACGAAGGCATGCGCCACCAGGTCTTCCTCACCGACACTCCCTGCGACCAAGGCTCCCTGCAGTACCTGGAGACCCGCCACCGCGCGCACGCCCGCGTCGAGGACCGCATCCGCTGCGGCAAGGCCACCGGCTTCGGCCGCTTCCCCTCTCCCCCCTTCGCGCTCAACACGGCCTGGCCGGAGTTGGCCCTGACCGCCGTCGACCTGCTCGCCTGGCCCCAGACCCTGCTGCTGGAGGGTGAGTTGGCCACCGCCGAGCCCAAGAAGCTCCGCTACCGACTGCTGCACACAGCCGCCCGTCTCACCCGTGGAGGCCGCCGTCTGCACCTCTGCGGATCGCCGCCACCTGGCCCTGGCGGCAGGAACTGGTGAACGCATTCGCCTGCCTCAGCGCTCTACCCAGGCCGGCAACCTGACCAACGACACCCGACCTGCCCACCCACGACCCGAGGAACCCTGGAGCACCCGACCCCAGCGTCGGACCACGGCCATGCCCGCTCAACGACAAGCGGCCACCGACCACGGCCCGCTGCAATCAGTCCAGCTCAGCCCCCCAACTGAAACAGGGAGGCTACTGAACTTGATTGGGTGATGTCGGTGCCGTTCGCCCGACAGCTGGGGGTCGGCACCGGTAGCCCTGTGGCTGTGAGGTACGCGCAGGGCGCGGGCTGACCGACGCCGAGAGAACCACGCGGGAGCGGTTACGGCGCCAGGCCGTGGAGCGTTTCGAGGCTGGGCAGAAGAACGCGGAGATTGCCGCTGCCTTGCGGATGAGCGTGCGGTCGGTCGAGCGGTGGCGCCGGGCCTGGCGCGAGAGCGGAGAAGCAGGGGTCCTGTCGAAGGGGTCGCCGGGAAGACCTCGACTCAACGATGCCCAGATTGCCAGGCTGGAGCGGGAGTTGGAGCGCGTGGTCCACTGGCTCACGGCTGGGCGGACCAGCGGTGGACCCTGGCACGGATCAAGACGCTGATAGGCCGGCTGTTCCATGTCTCGTACACATGCCCCGGACCTCAACCCGACCGAGGGCGTCTGGTCGCTGGTCAAGCGTGACATCGGCAACCTCGCCGCGTCCGACCTCGGCCAGATCACCCGCGCCGTGAAGCGCAAACTGAAGATGCTGCAGTACCGACCGGAGGTCATCGACGGCTGCCTCGCCGGCACCGACCTGCCCCTGGACCTGTGAGCGTCGGGTCGACGGACCCGAAATTGGTCGAAGCCCAAAGCCGCTGGTCAGCTACGGTGGCGGCATGACTGACAGCCTGCCCGCGGACGTAGCCGACGTGCTTGACCTCGTCCTGAACCCGGACGAGCCCGCTCACGTCGCCCTCCGACGGCAGGTGCCCCAACTCAGGGTGCAATCCCGTTGTAAGTGCGGGTGCGGCACTGCCTACTTCGAACTCGACACCGACGCGGTGGAGCCCGCGCCAACGGGCCCCGGCACCGTCGTGGCTGCCGACGTACCGCTGTTCACCGAAACCGGCGAGTGCCCTGGCGAGGTCCTGGTCTTCGCGCAAGGCGGCTACCTCTCATGGCTGGAGGTCTGCTCTTGGAGCGATGACGTCGAGGTGAATCTCGCCGCAGCGCGGCGCTGGCTGCAGCCACCGTCCTGAACCCGAGCCGGCAACATCCGGCGGTCTCGCACCCTGACGCCACGACGAGCCGACCGACATCACGAGTTCAAGTTCAGTAGTGCGTTGCGATTCAAGTGCAGCGAGCGTATGTGAGAGCGAACAGAAAGTACGGCGTGTCTTCGCGAATACCTGGAATACCCGGAATATCTGCAACACCTGGAATACTTGCAGTAGCTGACATACCTGCCATGCCGCGCCGTTTCCGAAGTGCGGTGGCTGTGGCACTCCTTGTCGGTACAGCCGGCGCCGCCCTCGGGGCGGCCGCACCGGCGAGTGCGTCCTCGACAGGCGCGGCCGGTCGGTCACTTCCCCAGGTCGTCTGTACTTCCGCCAAGCCTGGTCTCGCCGACCGGCTTACCAAGGACATCAGGGCGGCGATATCGGCCACCGGGGCAAAGGGCCACACCTCAGTCGCCCTGTACGACCGCACCACCGGAACGCAGTGCACGTATGACGCGAACCGGCAGTACGACTCAGCGAGCGTCGTCAAGGCAATTGTCCTGGGTACGCTGCTGCGGCAGGCACAGGACGAGAATCGCGAACTGACCTCAACCCAGCGCGCGCTCGCCACGAAAATGATCACGCGATCGGACAACGACGCCACCACCGCACTGTGGAAACAGCTCGGACTCGGCCGGATCAAGGAGTTCCTGCGACTGGCGGGCATGAAACACACCGCCCCCGACGAAAAGGGCTACTGGGGCCTCACCCAGGTCAATGCGACTGACCAGCTCACCCTGATGAAGCTGTTCACGTCCAACAACGCCGTCCTCGACAAGCAGGCGCGTGCCATCGCGCTGGATCTGATGAGCCGGGTGATCCCGTCCCAACGGTGGGGCGTGTCCGCCGGCGCGCCGAGCGGGGTGACGGTCCATCTCAAGAACGGATGGCTGCAACGCACCGGCGGTGGATGGCGGGTGCACAGCATCGGCGCGTTCACCGGAAAGGGACACGACTACGGACTCGCCATACTCACCGCCGACCACGGAAGCATGCCGGCCGGCGTGAAGGCGATCGAGGGTGTCGCTCGCAAGGTGCACGCCGACCTCAACGGCGGTGCCACCCCTTCAAGCCCGATCACCCGCAGCCAGAATGTGCCGACTGCCTCTGATGGCTCGCTGGTCCCCGTGCACGGTCACTGACTGATGCTCGCTGCCCCGGGCCCACCGGGGTGGCGGCGTCGGGTGAGTGCGCATCCTGGAATTCGGTCGCCATGCGTCTATCCGGGCGTGTTCGGGCGTACGCCGCGGCGCGGAGGCTGCCGCCGGCCGCCGTGTGCGGATGATGGGCCTCATGGCGGTTCAGAACTTCGATATGCCCTTGGCAGACACCGAGACGGAGGTGCTGATCGTCGGCGGTGGGCCCGTCGGGCTCACCGCCCGAGCGCTCCTGGAACGCTGGGGCGTGCGGGTGCTGCTGGTCGAGAAGCATCGGCAGTTGTCACCCTTTCCACGGTCCCGGCTGGTCAATGTGCGCTCTATGGAGATCTTTCGCCAGCTCGGGCTGGCCGCCAGGATCACGGCGGCCGCGTTCGCGCCGGAGTACGGCCGGATCCGCTTTCGCGACACCCTGTACGACCGCGACTTCGCCACGGCGGCGATGGTCGGGATCAATGCGCCGGTACCCGAGAGCCCCGTGCTCGGTGTGGTCACCTCGCAGGACCGATTGGAACCCACCCTGCTCGCCGCAGTGGACGAAGCGGACGCACCGGTGCGGTTCGGGGTCGAGCTGATCGGCCTGGCGGAGGAGACCGACGGCGTCGTGGCCCAGCTCGTCGACCGTGGCAACGGTGACGCAACCCGGGTCCGTGCCCGCTATTTGCTCGCCGCTGACGGTGCGAACTCCACCGTCCGCCACTTACTGGGAATCGACACCATGGGCCCCGGGGCGTTGGGGGGTGTCACAACCGTCGTGTTCGACGCCGATCTCCACCGCTGGTGCGCCCGCCAGCCGGCCGGGGTCTACTTCACCGCGCACGGCTCCTTCCTCCCGCTCTACCCGGAAGGAGGCTGGGCCTGGTTCGCCCCCACACCCGAAGACCCGGCGCACGCCGACTGGCCCGGTCTCGTCTCGCGCGCCCTCGGGCCCGGCGCCGAGGTACGGGCCGAGGTGCTGCGGGTCCAGCACTGGGTGATGAACGCGTTCGTCGCCGAACGCTTCCGCCAGAGCCGGATCCTGCTGGCCGGCGATGCCGCGCATGCGATCCCGATCATCGGCGGGCTGGGCATGAACGCCGGCGTCGCCGATGCGCACAACCTGTGCTGGAAACTGGCGGGCGTTCTCCACGGGTGGGCTGGACCAAGCCTGTTGGAGACCTTCGAGGCGGAACGACAGCCGGTCGCCGACAGGACTCTCCGCCAAGCGGTGGCCAACACCCAGCTCCTGCTCCAGGTGCAGAACCGGCGCCGCGATCAGCTCCGAAGCGGCGTAGCGGCGCCGACTCAGGTCGAACTGCCTTGGTCGGAAGAGTATTTCGCCCAGCTCGGTCTCGTACTCGGCGTCGCCTACCACTCCGACGCCGTCCTCAACGACGACGCTGTTCTCAATGATGATGGCATCCTCAACGACGACGGCACCCCACCCGGGCCGTCCGACAGCGGTACGGACTACGTCCCCACCACAGAGCCGGGCCATCGCATGCCGCACCTGTGGCTCAGGCCCAACAGCTCCTCGCTCGACACCTTCGGCGAGCGGTTCACCCTGCTGACGCCTGACCCCGTCCAGTGGGAGCGACAGGCCATCACGACCACACCGTGGCCGCTGCGCATCGAGACCCTTCCGCGCGAGCACATCGACTTCTGCGGACTCCGCCCGCACGGAGCACTGCTCGTCCGACCCGACGGTCACATCGGCGCCCGCTGGCGCGACCGCCCAGCGAGCGGTGCTGCCCTTCGCCGCGCGCTCACCGCCATCACCGGCTCGACGCCGCCCTGATCGCCCAGCGGCCGCTGCCCCGGGTAATGGGAGCAGAACGGGAGACGATCATGGAGATCGTCTCCCGAAACCCGCCAGGATCTGCGCGGAAGTGCTACATCGCAGCAGCTCGACGCCGCAGTGGATGAGCCGTCCTCAGCCCGCCGTCTCGCCCGCGTTCGGCGCCAGTACGCCCGCCGCGACCAGGGCGAACAGGGCTATGCCCAGGAGGATGCGGTAGACGACGAAGGGCATGAAGGACTTGTTGGAGATGAACTTCATGAACCAGGCGATCACCGCGTAGCCGACCACGAAGGCGATGATCGTGGCGAAGATGGTGGGGCCCCAGGAGACATGGCCCTCGCCCGCGTCCTTGAGCTCGAAGACGCCGGAGGCCAGTACGGCGGGAATGGCGAGCAGGAAGGAGTAGCGGGCCGCGGACTCGCGGGTGTACCCCATCAGCAGACCGCCGCTGATGGTCGCGCCGGAGCGGGAGACGCCGGGGATCAGTGCCATGGCCTGGCAGACGCCGTACAGCAGACCGTCCTTGACGCTGAGGTCGGTGAGGGTCTTGCGCTGTTTGACGGCGCGGTGCTTGCCCCCGGTCTCGTCGCGGGCGGCCAGGCGGTCGGCGATTCCGAGTACGACGCCCATCACGATCAGGGTGGTCGCGATCAGCCGCAGATCACGGAACGGGCCCTCGATGGCGTCCTTGAGTGTGATGCCCAGCACGCCGATCGGGATCGAGCCGACGATGACCAGCCAGCCCATCTGGGCGTCGTGGTGGTGTCGCAGCTCACGGTTGAACAGTGAGCGGCACCACGTCGAGATGATCCGCCCGATGTCCTTGCGGAAGTAGATGATGACGGCCGCCTCGGTGCCGATCTGCGTGATCGCGGTGAAGGCCGCACCGGGGTCCTGCCAGCCGGCGAACGCCGCGGTCAGGCGGAGATGCGCACTGGAGGAGATGGGCAGAAACTCGGTCAACCCTTGGACGAGCCCGAGAACGAAAGATTCAAACCAAGTCATGGAATTACGCGATCCAAGGGTGATCGAGCGCTTACCTGCGCGAGCGGGGACAGCGGACGCCGGCGGGGGACATGGGTCATTGCCGACCCGACCGGGGAAGCGTAACGTCCGAAGATGTCCGGGTGACCAAGGGGTCCTGTACGAACCGTGCTCGCCCGCTGTGGCAGGAGTCACAGCGCGCGAGTTGGGGTGCGCCCTGCCCTATGAGGGGCGCGATCGATCCCGGTCAGTTCCGGGTCTGGTCTGCTCCCGCGCTCGCTCGCGTTTCCCCTCCCGTGCCCACTTCGTTTCCCGCTTCTGCTTCCCCTTCCGCCTTCGGCTCGTCTCCGCGCAGCGACTTGCGTTTGCACCAGGCCACCACCAGCGCGGCCAGCCCGCTGAGGACGATGAAGGCCATGGAGAGGACGAAGGCCGGCGAAGTGGGGGTCGAGGCCCGGGCGCCCGCGATCACATACGCCGTGGTGTTGGGGATGCTCCCGAGCGCCGTCGCGAACAGATAGGGGAACCATCTGACACGGGAGACCGCGGCGCAGTAGTTCGTGGCGCAGAACGGCAGACCGGGGAAGAGCCGGAGCATCAGCGTCGAGCGGAACCCGTGCTCGCTCAACTGCCGGTCGGCGGCGGTCAGCCAGCGGGTCCGCAGCAACGGGCGCAGCGCGTCCTGGCCGAGCAGTCGGCCGAGCCCGAAGGTGAGTGCCGCGCCCAGCACCGTGCCGGTGAGAGCGGCCAGCGACCCCGCCGCGCCGCCGAAGAGCATGCCCGCGCCGAAGCTGAGGACCGAGCGTGGGACGAAGGCGCTGGCGCACACGCCGTACGCCAGCACGAAGGCCATCAAGGCCGTCGGGCCGGACAGCTGCGAGAGCCAGCCGCCGATCAGCAGCCGCTGCGGATGCCACATCAGCATCGCCGTCGCGGCGCAGGCCAGCAGGGTGAGCAGCAGGCCCAGCCGGGCCCAGGGGGAGAACAGCACACGCGTGCAGCGCGCGGCGAGGCCGTCGGGCGTTGCGGCGGGGTCGAGCATCCCGGGAGCGTAACCGACCCGGCTGTCGGGGAAGCGGCATCCTGCCCGTACGGTCCCGAAATGGGGCTTCCCGGCCGAGTGGCCTGGGGGCGCATCTTCCCGGCCGAGTGCCCCGGGAGGGTGCATGGCGTCATGCCCCTGCCAGGCGCGGGCGTGGTGTCACGCCCCTGCCGGGCACGTGCCCGCGCTTCGGGTACCCGCAACGGCGAGCCCCGCCGCCATAAATCGTTCGACGCGGGGACCGCCGCCCGGCAGGATGTGACGCATGTTCCGGTACGCCTTCCTCTCGCTGTCGTCCGCAGTCGCGGACGCGCCGAAGGCTGCCGCCGATTTCCTCGCGGCCCTCGCCGCGGCCACTGACGGCGCACGAAGCTGACCCTCTCCGGATCGTCCGGCGGACCCCGCAGGGGGAGGGTCGGCCGGGCCCAGGGGTCCCCACGGCGCCAACACGCCGTTCTCACCGCATCGTTGCGAGGAAGAACACCATGCCGAAGACGGCATACGTACGCACCAAGCCGCATCTGAACATCGGCACCATGGGCCACGTCGACCACGGCAAGACCACCCTGACCGCGGCCATCACCAAAGTGCTCAGCGACCGGGGCAGCGGCACCTTCGTGCCGTTCGACCGGATCGACCGGGCCCCGGAGGAGGCCGCCCGCGGTATCACCATCAACATCTCGCACGTCGAGTACGAGACCGACACCCGCCACTACGCCCATGTCGACATGCCCGGCCACGCCGACTTCATCAAGAACATGGTCACCGGCGCGGCCCAGCTCGACGGCGCGATCCTCGTCGTCTCCGCGCTCGACGGCGTCATGCCGCAGACCGCCGAGCATGTGCTGCTCGCCAAGCAGGTGGGCGTACGGCACATCGTCGTCGCCCTCAACAAGGCCGACGCCGGCGACCCGGAGCTGACCGACCTGGTCGAGCTGGAGGTGCGCGAGTTGCTGAGCGCCCACGGCTACGACGGGGAGCACGTGCCCGTCGTACGGGTCTCGGGGCTGCGCGCCCTGGAGGGCGACCCGCGCTGGACGGAGGCGATCGAGGCGCTGCTCGACGCGGTGGACACCTACGTCCCGATGCCCGGGCGCCACATCGACGCGCCGTTCCTGCTGCCGGTGGAGAACGTGCTGACCATCACCGGGCGCGGCACCGTGGTCACCGGGGCCGTCGAGCGGGGCACGGTGCGGATCGGCGACCGGGTGGCGGTGCTCGGCGCGGAGGCCGAGACGACCGTCACCGGGATCGAGACGTTCGGCAAGCCCATGGAGTCCGCGCAGGCCGGGGACAACGTCGCGCTGCTGCTGCGCGGTCTGCACCGGGACCAGGTGCGCCGCGGGCATGTGGTCGCCGCGCCCGGGAGCGTCACACCTCGGCGCCGTTTCACCGCCGAGGTGTATGTGCTCTCCACCGAGGAGGGCGGCCGCCGGACACCGGTGTCCAGCGGCTACCGGCCGCAGTTCTACATCCGTACCGCGGACGTGGTCGGCGACCTCGACCTCGGCGAGCGAGGCGTCGCCCGCCCCGGTGAGACGGTGACGGTATCGGTCGAACTGGGCCGGGACGTGCCGCTGGAGGCCGGCCTCGGCTTCGCCGTCCGCGAGGGCGGCCGGACGGTCGGCGCCGGCACGGTGCGCACCGTGGAGGAGTGAGCACCGCCTGCTGGGCGGCCGCGCCCCGTACCTTCCAGGTGCGGGGCGCGGCCCTGTGCTGTCGCACGGGCGCGAGGGGTGCGACACTGCTCGCCCGGCACGGGCCGTCGGATGACGGGCCGCGGACGGACGAACGACCGGACGACTGGATGGGCCGGACGACTGGATGGGCCGGACGACTGGACGACCGGTGGGTGCGTCGGACGGACGTCGCGTGGCGGTCGCATCGGTCGGAGCGGGCATGGCTCGACGAGGAAAGGACCTCTGATGGCGGGTACGGCGCTGGTCCTGGGCGGTGGAGGGCTCACCGGTATCGGCTGGGAGGTCGGCGTGCTCGCCGGTCTCGCGGCCGAGGGCATCGATCTCACCGATGCCGATGTCGTCATCGGAACCTCCGCCGGATCGATCGTCGCCGCCCATCTCACCGCGGAGCAGCGCACCCTGGAGGAGCTGTACGAGCACCAGCTCGCCCTGCCCCGGGGCGGGTCCGCCGCCCGGATGGGCCCGGCCGCGCTGGCCCGGTTCGCGGCCATCGCGGTGCGCTCCCGGGACGCGGTCTCGTTCGGTGCCCGGATGGGCAAGCTGGCGCTCGCGGCCCGCACCGGCCCGGAGGCCGAGCAGCGCGCGGCGATCGCCAGGACCCTGGGCGGCCTGGCCGACTGGCCGGCCCGACGGCTGATGATCACGGCGGTGGACGCGGCGACGGGGCAGCGGACCGCCTTCGACGACACCAGCGGTGTGTCGCTGCTCGACGCGGTGGGCGCGAGCTGCGCGGTCCCCGGTGTCTATCCGCCGGTGACGATCGACGGCACCCGATGGATCGACGGCGGCGTGCACTCCAGCGCCAACGCGGATCTGGCCGCCGGATACTCCCGTGTGGTGGTCGTCGCGCCGATGGCGGTCAGTGGCGGGCCGATCGCCGGACCCCGGGCGCAGGGCGAGCGGCTGGCGCGACAGGGCGCCCGGGTGTGTGTGATCACCCCCGACCGCGCGTCCCGGTCGGCGTTCGGGCGCAATGTGCTCGATCCCGCCAAGCGGGCCGCCGCGGCGCGCGCCGGGCACCGGCAGTCGGCCGCCCATGTCGCCGAGATCCAACGGGTCTGGGCGGGCACGGACTGATCCCGCCCACCCGTCTGCCCATCCGTCCGGCCACCCGTCTTCTCTCCCGACGCCCCATCGCCTTCCCCTGCGCGGCCACCCGTCCACCCGCGCAACGGCGCCACCGGCACAATGGGACGGTGGAACAACCCCCCGAGCCGACCCCCGCCGTGGCGGAGCCGACGCCCCCTGCGCCCGCACCGACGGCCGCGGCGCCCGAGCCCATTGCCGAGGCACCGGAGCCCATACCGGTCACCCGGCCCGTCGACTGCGGCACCGCCAGGCTGCTGCCCGACGTCGACCGGCCCCGCGCCTGGCTGCTCACGGTGGACGGCGCACCCCAGTCGTACGTCGACCTCGACGCGCCCACGCATCTGGAGTTCGAGTACGTACAGCGCCTGGCCCACGTCCTGGACGAGGTGGCCGCCCCGGGGGAGCCGCTGGACGCGCTGCACCTGGGAGGCGGGGCGCTGACACTGCCGCGCTATCTGGCCGCCACCCGCCCGCGCTCCCGGCAGGACGTCATCGAGGCCGACCGCGGGCTGCTCGCCCTGGTGGCCGAGCATCTGCCGCTGCCCGGCGCCTGCGGTATCGCGGTGCATCCGCAGGATGCCCGTACCGCGCTGGAGGCGGCTCCGACGGCCAGCGCCGATGTCATCGTGGCCGATGTCTTCGGCGGCTCACGGGTACCGGCCCAGCTCACCTCGGTCGAGTACGCGCAGGCCGCCGCCCGGGTGCTGCGCCCGGACGGCTGCTACGCGGCGAACCTCGCGGACAGCGCGCCCTTTGCTTTTCTGCGCGGCCAACTCGCCAATTTCGCCGCACACTTCGAGCATCTCGCGCTGATCGCCGAGCCCTCGGTGCTGCGCGGCCGGCGCTTCGGCAACGCCGTGCTGCTCGCCTCGCGCGCCGAACTCCCGATCGCCGCGCTGACCCGGCGGGCGGCCGCCGACGTGTTCCCGGCGCGGGTCGAGCACGGTGCGGCGCTACGGCGGCTGATCGCGGACGCCGCGCCCGTACGGGACGCCGAGGCGGTGGCCTCTCCGGTGCCGCCCGACGGCGCGTTCAGCGTGGGCTGACGGGCGGGGCCTAGGAGCCCGAGGGCGAGTCGGTCGACGGCCGGCCGCCGACCGAAGCGGGCCGTCGGCCTCAGGGCGCGGGCGGGCCGGCCGACGGGGAGAGCGAGCCACTGGAAGGCTCTTCGCCCGGGTGCCCGCTCGGGTGGTCGCCAAGGAACTGGGCGGGCGGTTCGGCGCTGGTGGCGGGTTCCCGACGGGTCAGGCGGCGTACGTCGGGGACGCACAGGACCGCCGCGGTCAGCAGGGCGATCAGTGCCGAGCAGCCCCACAGGGCGGTGGTCCGGCCGATCAGGTCCTGTACGGGACCCGCCAGGGCGGTGGCCACCGGGACCATGGCCACCGAGCCGAACCAGTCGTAGGAGGAGACCCGGGAGAACTTCTCCTCGGGAATCTCCTGGTGCAGGGCCATCATCCACATCACCGCGAAGACCTCGATGGCGATGCCGGTGCCGAACATGAGCACCGTGAGTCCGGCGGCCGGCAGAGGTACGGCGAGCGCGGCGGACGGCAGGGCCAGCGGGAACACGCACAGGGTGCCGGTCAGGAGGATGCGGCGCGGTTTGAGGCGGGTCATCAGCAGCGCGCCGCCCGCGGTGCCGGCGCCGAAGGCGGCCAGCGCCAGCCCCCACGGGCCGGGGCCGCCCAGGTGCTGCTCGGCGACCAGCGGTCCGTAGACCGCCTCGGCCGCCGACACCACCGCGTTGACGATGGAGAACTGGACCACCACCGCCCACAGCCAGGGCCGGGCGGCGACCTCGCGCCAGCCGTCCCGCAGATCGTGCAGCAGCCCGCCGCCCGGCGCGCGCTCGGGGACCTCGCCGACGTCGAGGAACGCCCGCAGCGTCCCCGCGAGCGCGAAGGCGGCCGAGTCCACGGCCAGCACCCAGCCGGGGCCGACCGCGGCGACCAGCGCGCCGCCCAGCGCCGCGCCGCCGATGTTCGCGCCGTTCATGCCCATCCGGAACACGGCGAAGGCGCGTCCCGCCTGTGCTCCGGAGACGCTGGCGAGCACCATCCCCTCGGAGGCCGGCGCGAAGAACGCCTGACCGGTGCCGCCGAGCGCCGCCAGCACCGCCATCTGCCAGAGCCGCGGCTCCCCGGTCAGCACGAGCACGGCGAACAGGCCCTGGGAGGCGCAGTTGAGGGCGTTCGCGGCGACCATGACGCGGTGCCGGGGGATCCGGTCGGCGACCGCGCCGCCGATGAGCAGGAACAGGACCAGCGGGATGGTGCGGGCGGCGGCGACCAGGCCGACGTCGGTGGCGGAGCCGCCGGTGGCGAGGACGGCGAAGGCGGTCGCGATCAGCGCGCCGGAGCTGCCGAGGCCGGCGATCACCGTGGCGCCCGTGAGCAGCAGGTAGTTGCGCCCCGCCCAGCTCGGGCGGATCGGGCCGGGCCGCTTCCGCCCGTCGCCCGCTGCCCTGTCGTCGCCTATGTGCTGTTGTCCTGACCCCATGGGCGTCAACGATATGCGGCGGGGCGGACGGCCAGTACGGCGCCGTGATCCGGGCGCCGCGGGCAGTTCTCGGTGCCCCGTCCGGCCCGACTCTTCACAGCTAAGCTACCGCTAGGTAACATCAGCGTATGTCCTCTGAGACCCTGCCGTCGATCGGCGAAATGATGGCGGCATCCGTGCCGATGGTCCGCACCCTGAACCTGGAGTTCACCGAGACCACCGCCGAGCGCGCCGTGGTCCGCATGCCCGACCAGCCCGACTTCCACAACCACGTCGGCGGTCCGCACGCCGGCGCGATGTTCACCCTCGCCGAGTCCGCGAGCGGTGCGATCGTGATGACGGCCTTCGGCGACCAGCTCGGTCGCGCGGTGCCGCTGGCCGTGCGCGCCGAGATCGGCTACAAGAAGCTCGCCATGGGACCGGTCACCGCCACCGCGGAGCTGGGCCGGCCGGTGGCCGAGGTGGTCGCCGAGCTGGACGCCGGTGAGCGCCCGGAATTCCCCGTGAACATCTCCATCACGCGTGAGGACGGCGCGGTGACCGGCGAGATGAGCATCGTGTGGACCCTGCGCCCCAACAAGTGAGCCGCTGGACGGGCCGCCCTGGGGCCGTCGGGGCTTGAATCGTTCCGCCGAGAAGCCGGATGTCGCGTACCGCACGTGAATTCGGCTCTCGGTCGGCGCGATCGAGTACGCTTCCCGGGCGCGCTGCGGCGCGTCAGGGGAACGACCGGCACCGGCGTCACGGACGGCCGGGGCGACGGCCCACGGGGGCCCAAAATCAGCGGAGGAATCGGCGTTGCACATCCAGGAGTGGCTCGAGACCGTACCGGCCGTGAGCGTCTACCTCCTGGTGGGGGTGGTCATCGGCCTGGAGAGCCTGGGCATTCCGCTGCCCGGCGAGATCGTCCTGGTCAGCGCGGCGATCCTGGCCGCGACCCAGGACCATATCGATCCGTTCGTCCTGGGCGCCTGCGCGTCCGTCGGCGCGATCGTCGGTGACTCCATCGGCTATCTGATCGGCCGCAAGGGCGGTCAGCCCCTGCTGCAGTGGGCCGGGCGGAAGTTCCCCAAGCACTTCGGCCCCGACCATGTGGCCATGGCCGAGTCGAAGTTCGACAAGTGGGGCATGTGGGCCGTGTTCTTCGGCCGTTTCATCGCGCTGCTGCGGATCTTCGCCGGTCCGCTCGCCGGCGTGCTGAAGATGCCGTACTGGAAGTTCCTGATCGCCAACGTCCTCGGTGGCATCGTCTGGGCCGGCGGTACGACCGCGCTGATCTACAGCGTGGGCATCGTCGCCGAGCCGTGGCTCAAGCGCTTCTCGACGTGGGGACTGGTCGCGGCCGTGCTGTTCGGCATCGGCTCGTTCCTCCTCATGAAGCATCGGGCGAAGAAGGCGGCCGCCGCGCGCGAGGCGGCCGAGGCCCCGGTCGCCGCGACGGTCGACTGACCGCGTCCCAGGCCGCGCGTTCGTCGGGTCACGGCATCTGCCAGATGTCCGGCCCGCCATCCCGCCACTCGAAGACGCCGGTGTCGTCCCAGACCAGCCTCGTGGTGCAGAAACCGGCCCGGCGCAGGATCGCGGCCACATCGCCGGGGCGCAGCGCCCGGCCCAGATCCTGTCCGTGGAGCGTTACACGCCGGCCGCCGGTGCACGGCGGATGCACGATCACGGGGGCACGCTTCATGGCCCCAGGATGCGACCGCCCCCTGGCCCCCGCATCCCGAGCGCGGTCGGTACGTCACCCGGCGTGTTCGCGGCTCCGGGGCACGCCCTGAGCCCGTCTTCGCGCCGCCCACCTGCTCCCGGGTACGTCGGCCCGCCCGTTCCCGGGTGCGCCCGCCCGCTCTCAGGCGCGTCCGTCCGCCCGTGATCAAGACCCCGCCCGGAGCCGCGAGAAGAACGGCCGCCCCTTGGCGGTGCCACTGCCGTCGCCCTGCCACCAGGGAGCGCCCCGGCCGAGGTCCGGCACCGGGGCGCCGCCGCGTACCGCACGGCGCAGACCCGCCAGCAGGTTGCGGGCCCCCGCGATGAACAGCGGATCGCCGACGGCCTTCTTGGCCGCCAGCGCCTTGCGGCAGGCCCGCAGGGCCGCCGCCGGCTCACCGTGCGCCCGCTCGATCATGGCCTCGGCGTACAGGACCGTCGAGGACAGCCAGAAGTCCCCGTCGGAGTGCCGGCCCGCCCAGGCGCTGCGGGCCGCCGCCCGCGCCCCGTCCGCGTCGATCGGCGCGAGGGTGATGGCCAGCAGCGCCCAGCTGTGCGCCGGACCCGGTCCGAACCAGCGGTCCCGGGAGCGGTGCCCGGCGGCCTCCTCCAGCGCGGCCACGGCCGCCCCGGTGTCCTCGCGATACAGCGCCACCACGCCGTGCACATGCGCGATACGGGCCAGCCCGTCGGCGTCCGCATGCATCACCGCCGCCGTCCACGCCTCGTCCAGCAGCCGCTCCGCGGTGCCGAGCGCGTTCTCCTGCGCCGCCAGATAGCCGGCCAGCCACAGTGCCCGGGCCCTCAGCGCGGTGTCCTCCCGGGAGAGCAGCAGCAGCCGGTCCAGGTGCGCCCGCCCCTCATGGCGGAAGCCGCAGGCCGCCCAGTGGAACCACAGCGAGACCGCGATCTCCAGCGCGCCGAGCGCATCGTCCGCATCCTGCGGCGGATGGGTCAGCGCGGCGTCGAGGTTGTGCTGTTCGTCCTCCACCAGACGTACCGCGACCTGCTGGTTCGGGCCCTGCCAAGCGATCTGCGCCTCGGCCGCGAGCGCCGCACATGCCTGCCGGAAGCGGCGCAGCGCCGCGGCCTCCTCGCCCGCCTCGCGCAGCTGTGTGCGGCCGAAGTCGCGGGCGGCGCGCGCGAGCCGGTAGCGGGGCGGCAGCGTGGCCTCGGTGCCGTGCCGGGGGCCGCCGGCGTCCCGTACGCGTTCGATGACCGAGGCGGTACGGAGCCGCTCCAGCGCGCCGTCGACCGCGCCTGCAGGAACGTCACTGCTGGTGCAGACGCAGCCGGCGAGCCAGGGGTCGAAATCGCCGGGCAGCACCGAGAGCCTCGCCCAGACCCGCCGGTCGACGGGCGAGCAGAGCGCGTAGCCGGCGGCGTGCGCGGCGTAGAGCGAGGTGTGCCGCACGCTCACCGCCGGCCCCGAGTAGAACAGCGCGCCGTCCGCGCCCACCTCGGCCGCGAGCTGCGGCAGCGACAGCCGGTCCAACTGGTGCGCGGCCAGCGCGATCGCCAGCGGCGAACCCTCCAGCGCCTGGCAGACCGCGACCAGCAGCTCCGGGGCGGCCGGGCCGGTCCGCGCGGCCAGCAGCTCGACGGCCGGTCCGGCGATCCCCTCGCCGAGCGTCACCGGCAGCGTCGTGAGCCCGAACACCCGCTCCTCGGCGAGCCCCAGCGCACACCGCGCGGTCGCCACGATGCGCAGCTCCGGTTCGGCCCGCAGCAACCGCCGTACGAGCTGCGCGCACTCGCCGAGCATCGGATCGCAGTCGTCCAGCAGCACGGTCGCCCGTTGCCGCCGGCAGTGCGCGGCCAGCGCCGAGATGACCTCCCCGGCCTCCGCGGGATCGTCCGCGGGGGAGCCCCCGCCGCCCGAAGCGCCGCGCGCCGGCCTGCCGACGCACGGATGCGCGCTGCGCCGGGCGAGTGCCCGTGCGGTGAACCGGCGGGCGGCGTCCGGCAGCCCGGCCGCCCGCAGCAGCGCGTCGGTCAGACCGCCCTCGGCCAGGCCGTCCCAGCAGGCGACCCGGAGGACCGTGCCGCCGTGCCGGGCGGTGTGCTCCTCCAGGACGGCACGGGCCAGGACGCTCTTGCCCACCCCGGCGGGTCCGGTGAGCGTCACCAACGGAGCGGAGCGCAGCAGGCCGGACACCTGCTCGTGCTCAACGGCCCGCCCCACTACGCCGGAAAGCGGCCCTCGATCGGCCCACGCGGTCATCGGTCATCCCCAACCGCGGCACAGCGCCGCGCCCTTCCGATGGGGGAACCAACCATGCCAGAACCGACCTACCGGTAAACAGGCGGTGGCCGCATCGAACGAGGGAAAACCCGGCCGGTGCGCTTGACGCGAGGGCCGCCTTCTCGACGGCCGGAGAGCGGACCCGCAGGTCACAAGGCCGGGGTCGGCGTCGAGGGCACTCCGGCCGAACTTAGAGTGGTGTCTTTCGACCGGTATGGGGTGGCACCGTGGCTGCCCGTGGCACCGGCCCAAGGACCCGAGGAGAACGTCCCGATGAAGTGCCTGCGGTGGGGTGCCGCGGTGAGTGCGGTGGCTCTGGGGCTGCTGGCCGGATGCGGCACCGGCATGGACACCGTCGACGCGTCGAGCGTGCCGCGACTCAGGGCGCAGCCCGCGGACGCGGCCAACGGCAAGCCGCGGGTGGTCCCGCCCCGTGGCCCGCGCTCCTCGTTCGCCCCGTTCCGTACGACCGGTGACGACGGCACCCAGGTGGTGCGGACCCGGTGGCACGGGAGCAAGTCCGGTTTCACCGGCGACATATGGGCCTGGGTGCCGCCGCAGTACCACCAGGCGCGGTACGCCAAGAGCGGCTTCCCGGTGCTGATCGCGCTGCCCGGCGCCTACGGCTATCCCTCCAACTACTGGGCCGGGGCGTCGTTCGCGCTGCAGGAGCGGATCGCGCAGTGGTCGCGGCAGGGCAAGACGCTGCCGTTCATCGTGGTGATGCCGGTGCTCAATCCCGGCAAGAGGTACTACGACGGCAGCGACATCCCGGGGCAGCCGAAGATGGGCACCTGGCTGACCGAGGACGTACCGGACTTCGCGCGGGCCAACTTCCGTACGTACGCGGGCCGTGACGGCTGGGCCTTCATGGGGTCCTCGTCCGGTGGCTTCGCCGCGCTGAAGGCCGTGCTCAAACAGCCGGAGAAATTCCAGGCGGCCATCGTCAACGGCCCGGACACGGCGCCGGATTCACCGCTGTGGCGGGGCCACCCGGCCGAGATGCGCGCCAACGACCCGCGGTATCTGGCCCGGCGGCTGGCCGAGCGTCAGGGCCCGCCGGTGTACCTGGCGTTCGAGCTGGGCAGCCTGGAGGCCGCGGTGCCCGATGTGAAGGACTTCGTCAGGGACTACACCGGCGGGCCGATCCACTCCACGCTCTTCGAAATACCGGACGGTGTGCACAGCGCGCAGACCTATATGCAGCGCATGGCCGAGTCGCTGCACTGGATCAGCGAGCAGATGCAGGGACCCGTGCCGTCGGCGTGATTGCGGGCCGGAGCGCCCCGGCTCAGTCCTGGCCGCTCCCGGTCGCCTCCCGGTGCTGTGCCGCCAGTTCCAGATACATCGCGGCATTGACCTTGATCAGCTCGCGCTCCTCGTCGGTCAGCTCCCGCTTGACCTTCGCCGGCACCCCGGCGACCAGGGACCCGGGCGGCACCTGCATGCCCTGGGGGACCAGCGCCTGCGCGGCGACCAGCGAGCCCGCGCCGATGTGGGCGCCGTTGAGCACCGTGGCGCCCATGCCGATCAGTACGTCGTCCTCGACGGTGCAGCCGTGCAGCACCGCGTTGTGCCCGACGGAGACCCGCTCGCCGACGGTCACCGGGAAGCCGGGGTCGACATGCACGGTGCAGTTGTCCTGGATGTTGCTGTCGGCGCCGAGCACGATCGGGCCGCAGTCGGCCCGCAGCACCGCGTGGTACCAGACGCCGGCACCCGCGGCCAGCGTGACCTCGCCGAGCACCACGGACGTGGGGGCGCAGAACGCCGTCTGATCGATGCTCGGCTCCTTGCCGCCCACCTGAGAAATCAACGCCCGCTCCGCCATCACTGGATCTCCTTTGCCGCTTCTGGGCCGCGCCACCAGCACCGTAGACGACCGTCGCACCGCCGGGCGGGTGCGGCAGCCGGTGGGGCGAAGATCACAGCCCGGCGTGCGGCCGGTCGCCCGGCGGGCCGATTACGGTGTGCGGGTGCCGATAAACCAGAACGTGTTCTCATCCGTCGCGGCCTGGCGGCGCCGGGCCGTGTCGCGTGCGGTCCATCGCGGTGCGCGCTGGGTGAGAGAGGCCGCGGCCGTCTCGGCCGAGCGTCCGGGCCCGTACCGCTTCCGCCGGATCGGCCCCGGCACCCGGCTCGCCTTTCCGCAGGGCACGGTCTTCGGTGATCCGTGGATCGAGATCGGCGACTACTGCATCATCGCCCAGGACGTGACGCTGACGGCGGGCATGATGCCGGACCTCGATCTCGGCCCGGAGCCGATCCTCACGCTGGGGAACGGGGTGGTGCTGGGCCGCGGCAGCCATGTGATCGCGGATGTCCGGCTGACGATCGGCGATGACTGCTTCTTCGGCCCCGGCGTCTACGTCACCACCACCAACCACAGCTATGACGACCCCGAAGTGCCGGTCGGCAAGCAGTGGCCGCGCAGTGAGCCGGTCGCCATCGGCCCCGGCGGCTGGATCGGCACCGGGGCGGTGATCCTGCCCGGCGCGCGGCTGGGCCGGAACGTGGTGGTCGCGGCCGGGGCCGTGGTGCGCGGCGAGGTCCCCGACCACGCGGTGGTCGCCGGTGCGCCCGCCAGGATCGTGCGCCGCTGGGACCCGCAGCAGGGCTGGCAGCCGCCGCTGCGTACGCCCACGCCGGTGCCGATCCCCGAGGGCGTCACTCCGCAGGACCTGCTCGCGCTCGAAGCGTGGCAGGAAGCGGCGGCGGGGGAGGGGTAGGACGGGTCCGCGACGGCCTCCTGAGGCGCTGTCAGCCGGAGGCCGGCCCGCGACCTGGCCCCGGCCCCCCGGCCCGCTCGGGCCGGTCGTCAGCCGCCGGAGGCCAGCAGCAGCGAGCCGACCACCGCGAGGGAGGCGCCCGCGGTCTGGATCGCCCGCATCCGCTCCTTGAGGACGCCGAGCGCGGCCAGCGAGGTGACGACGGGGTAGAGCGAGGCGAGGACCGCGGCCATGGTCACCGGGCCGTGCTGGGCGGCGATGGCGTAGGTGCCGTTGGCGGCGACATCGGCGATACCGACGAAGGCGAGCATCGGCAGCGAGCCGCGCAGGGCCGGGAACCCGCCCTCGGGCAGCGCCGGGGTGCCGCGCCGCACCGACGCGTACAGCGCGGCGCCGCCGACCGCGATGTTGCACACCCGCTGGACGAACAGCGCCAGGAACAGCCCGGTGACGGTGGTGGACGCCTCCGCGATCAGCGCCATCACCGCGCCGAAGCCGAGCGCCGAGACCAGCGTCAGCACGATCGTCTGGCGGGCCACCGACGCGCCGCTTATCCGGGGACCGCCCGCCAGCAGTACGCCGACCACGGCCACCACCATGCCGGTCGCCTGCAGCAGGCCCGGCCGCTCGCCCGCCACGATGCCGATGCCGAGCGGTACCAGGACGGTGCCGAGCGCGGCGAGCGGGGAGACCACGCCCATCGGGCCGAGCGCCAGGGCGCGGTAGAAGCAGAGCATCGCCGCCGGTCCGACGACGCCCGCGCCGACCGCGAACCACAGCTGCGGTCCGGCCTCCCGCCAGCCTCCGGTGGCCACCACGATGGCGCCCAGCACCAGGGCGGCCAGGGTCTGCGAGACGACCACTACGGTCAGTGCCTGGAATCGCCGGGTGAGCAGTCCGCCGCCGAAGTCGGCGAGCCCCCACAGGAGGCTGGTGGCCAGGGCGAAGACCGCAGTCATGGTGAAACCTCGCAGTACAGTGAACCGAACGATTGAGTACACCACACCGTAGTGCAACAGATTGAACTGCGGTATTGAATATATTGGCCTACGACGTGGACGGACCGTGACGGATCTCGACCAGCTCACGCAGTCGCTCGCCCGCAACCTCAAGCACTGGCGCGCCGAGCGCGGCCTGACCCTCGATGCGCTGGCCGCCCGCGCCGGGGTCAGCCGCGGCATGATCATCCAGATCGAGCAGGCCCGTACGAACCCGAGCGTGGGGACCACCGTCAAGATCGCCGACGCGCTCGGCGTCAGCATCACCACGCTTCTCGACTACGAGCAGGGGCCGCAGGTCCGCATCGTGCCCTCGGACGAGGCGGTCCGCCTGTGGTCCACCGAGGCCGGCAGCTACACCATGCTCCTGGTGGGCGCCGAGGCGCCGGGGCCGTACGAACTGTGGGACTGGCGGCTGATGCCCGGCGACAGCAGCGCCTCCGACCCCCATCCGCCCGGCACCGTCGAGCTGATCCACGTCCGGGCCGGGACGCTGACGCTGGTCGTGGACGAGGTGGAGCACGAGGTGCCGGCGGGCGCCTCGGCGTCCTTCGAGGCCAAGGTCGCGCACGGCTACCGCAACGACGGCGGCGAGCCGGTCGAGATGACCATGTCGGTGATCATTCCGCTCGCCCGCTGAGACGGCCCGCCGACGGCCGGGCGGGGCTGTTAACTTGGCGAATATGCCTGCGCCGATGGATGCTTTCGACGATGTCCGGCCCGCCGCCGAGTGCCTGGACCTGCTGACCGGGCCCGTGGCCGCCGCGATCCGCACCTGGAGCGGATCCGTACCGGTCCAGGAGCTGCGCTACGTCGACACCGACCCGGCCATCGCGGACACCGCCACCCTCGTCGCACACCACGGTCCCTGGCTGCTGGAGCAGTCGGCGAACTGCGTGGTGGTGGCCGGCAAGCGCGGCGGCGAGACCACCCTGGCCGCCTGTGTCGTCCTCTCGCACACCCGCGTCGACGTCAACGGCGTGGTGCGCCGTCAACTCGGCGCCCGCAAGGCGTCGTTCGCGCCGATGGCGCAGGCGGTCGGCGACAGCGGGATGGAGTACGGCGGTATCACCCCGATCGGGCTGCCGGCCGACTGGCCGCTGCTCGTGGACGCCGCCGTCGCCGACATCCCGTACGCGCTGATCGGCAGCGGCAGCCGCCGCGGCAAGCTCATCGTCCCCGGCAAGGCGCTGACCGAACTCCCCGGCGCCGTCGTCCTGGAGGGCCTCGGCGTCGCCTAGGTCGCTTCTCGGGGACCACCACCACGGGCTCGCTGCGCGCCCACCGCGCGTCGGACACCGACACACATCGACGACGCATGTCGGCGACGAGCCGGTAATCCGAGTGGCAACGGCGCTCACGCCAGTGCCAGGATCACGCGCATGGCCCTCTCCCTCACTCAGCGCCGCTCGCCATGGGTCGTCTTCACGCGTCCACCCGACGCCTGGCTGCACGCCGAAACCGCCAGGCTCCAGGAGCAGGGCGGGCGAGTGCTCCGCATGGACGGCCGGGAGCTGCGCGAGCCCGAGGCCCTGTTCGCCGCGTTTGCCCGGGAGCTCTCCTTCCCCGGCTACTTCGGTCACAACTGGGACGCGCTCGTGGACTGCCTTCACGACTGGCACGGACACGAAGGCCCCACAGCCGACGTCGTGGTCCTGATCGAGCATGCCGATGAAGCACTGGCCTGGCGCCGCACGGCCTCGCAGCACGCCTGCCGAACCCTGCCGCGTCCCCTCGTTGCGCACTACGGGCGGGGTGGGGCGGTCGGGGTTGTACGGGAGCGCAGATCCAGTGAGAGCGGCGTGGAGTGTTCGGTGAAGCCCAGGCTGCGGTAGAGGGGCTCGGCGCCGTCGGTGGCGTGCAGATCCACGCGGCTGACGCCCTGGCCGGCGAACCAGTCGAGCAGCGCCTCGGTCGTGGCGCGGGCATAGCCTCGGCCCCTGTAGCGGGGGTCGGTGCAGACGTTGAAGACGAAGCCGAAGCGGCCCGAGGGGTGGCCCGGCGCCGGCAGCCGCTCCTCGACCGTCCCGACCGCGCAGGCGGCCAGATGCGGCGCACCGGGCTCGTCACCCGCCACCACGAACGCGCCCAGCCGCGGATCCGGCCCGGTCAGCATCCGGCGGGCCGCCGCTTCCGCGCCCCGTTCCCAACTCCCGGGTTCGTCACGCCCGTTCATCGCGTGGAACATCAGCCGGCGCAGCCGGACAATCTCGGCGGCATCCTGGGGAACGGCGGTCCGTATCGTGATCATGTCCGGACGCTAACGCACCCGCAGCTCAGCCCAAACGGGGTATCTCGATCGCCGGTGCCGCCGCTGGGGCGCCGCTGACCGTAGGAAGCGGTGAGGATCAGACGGCAGGCAGGATGTCCGACAGGGCTTCGAGTGGCCGCAAGTCGGTAGTGCTCACTCATCTGGATGGCAGACGACGCGCCGCCTCATCCGGTAGCCACAGGCACGCAAGGCTGGTGCCAGTGCCTGTGACTACTTCCGATGAGGGGTTCGTGATGGATCAGCCGCCACCATGCCCGCAGTGCCAAAACCCCCTGTGGAAGGACACGAGCACGACAGGCAAGGGGTATGAGAACTGGTACTGGACCTGCTCAGTGTGCTGGTTCCGCTGCGCGCCCTCTGATTCCGATCGGAGGAAATACCTTTATGGGTCACCAGGAAGACAACGCCATCCCGTGCACGGAGACCCCCGGGTGCCCCGGGACTAGGGCCTGTCCGATGGGTCCTGGCCGGGCCCGCGGCGTCTGGCACGGCACCTCGCGGCGTTGCCGAATCATCCCGATAGCTCCGCTATCG
>NZ_JBVHQM010000042.1:0-49446 GCF_055567415.1 Streptomyces sp. NPDC026575 | reverse complement strand
CTCCGGTTGTGGTGAAGACAGGCATCTCCACTACGCCCGGAGGTCTCTTCTTGATCAACTACCGACGCGAGTTACCAACCTCATGGCCGAGTACAGCTAGGGCCTGTCCGATGGGTCGGGGTCGGAAAGGCCGCGGCCTGCCGAGGGCGAGCCGGCCGGCCGGTGCCGGCAGGGCGGTCGGCGCCGCCGCGGCGGTCCCGCGCGGCGTACGGTGATCTCATGGACCGTACGCAGGACTGGGGTCAGGACCGCGACGAGTTCCGGCTGCGCGGTGGCGTCGACGGCCACAGCGACCCGTCCGGGCACCCCGACCATCTGCAGGAGCAGGCCCGCGCCATGCTGGCGACGGCGCTGGAGGAGGCGCGCGCCGGGCTGGCCGAGGGGGGTGTCCCGATCGGCGCGGCGCTGTACGGGCCGGACGGCACGTTGCTGGGCCGCGGCCGCAACCGCCGGGTCCAGGACGGTGATCCCTCGCTGCACGCGGAGACGGCGGCCTTCCGCGCCGCCGGCCGGCAGCGCGGCTACCGCGGTACGACGATGGTCACCACCCTCTCCCCCTGCTGGTACTGCAGCGGTCTGGTGCGCCAGTTCGGGATCTCGCGGGTGGTGATCGGCGAGGCCCGGACGTTCCACGGCGGGCATGACTGGCTCGCCCGGCACGGTGTGCGGATCGTGCTGCTGGACGACCCCGAGTGCGCGCGGATGATGCGGGACTTCATCGAGGCGCGGCCGGCGCTGTGGCGTGAGGACATCGGGGGCGGGTGAGCGCCGGGCGGTGTGTCCGGCCCGGTAATCGGGTGGCCGCGGTGCCGGGCGTCCGCCAGGATGGCGCGCCATGAGCAGCACCGGTTCCGATGTCCCCGTACGGGTTCGTCCGCACTCCGCCGCACCGCGCCTCCCGGCCTCGCACCCTCCGGACGCGCCGCACGGCGAGCCCTGCCGCCGTATCCGCGCCCGGTACACCGAACGGACCGTCACCGTCTATCAGGCGTACGCGCCGGCGCTCGGCCTCCCGGCCGCGCGCGACGGCCGGTTTCCCGCGGCGTGGAAGCGGGAGCGGATGACGTGGATCAAGCCGTCGTTCCTGTGGATGATGTACCGCTGCGGATGGGGCGCCAAGGCCGACCAGGAGACCGTGCTGGCCGTCGAGATCGACCGGGCCGGATTCGACTGGGCGCTGCGCAATGCCTGCCTGTCGCACTACGACCCGGGCGAGCACGCCGACCGCGCCGACTTCCGGCGGCGGCTGAAGGGCTCGCCGGCGCGGGTGCAGTGGGACCCGGAGCGTGATCTGCGGCTGCGGCCGCTGCCGTACCGCTCACTGCAGCTGGGGCTGGCGGGTGAGGCGTCGCGGCGGTACGCGGACGAGTGGACGGTGGCGATCACGGATGTCACCGCGCTCGCCCGCGAGGTGCATGCGCGGGTGCGCTCGGGGGACATGGCGGCGGCCGCCGCGCTGCTGCCCCGGGAACGGCCGTACCCGGCGCCCGAGGGGACGCCGGGTACGGGTGCGACCGTGGATCAGACTCCCGCGTAGGAGTGCAGGCCCGTCACGAAGATGTTCACGCCGTAGTAGTTGAACAGGTAGCAGACGAAGGCGATCAGGCCCAGCCAGGCGGCCTTGCGGCCCTTCCAGCCGGCCGTGGCGCGGGCGTGCAGGTAGCAGGCGTAGGCGACCCAGGTGATGAAGGACCAGACCTCCTTGGGGTCCCAGCCCCAGTAGCGGCCCCAGGCGGCCTCGGCCCAGATGGCGCCCGCGATGATCGTGAACGTCCACAGCGGGAAGACGGTGGCGTTGACGCGGTAGGCGAACTTGTCCAGCGAGGCGGCCGCGGGCAGCCGCTCCAGTACGGACGTGGCGAAGGCGCCGGGCTGCTTGCCGGCGGGGTCGGCGAGCTTGGCCTCGTAGCGGTCGCGGAAGAGGAACAGCAGGGTGGCGACGGCACCGAGGTAGAGCGCCGCGCCCGAGAGGATCGCGCAGCTGACGTGGATCCACAGCCAGTAGGAGTGCAGGGCCGGGACGAGCTGGTCGCTGGCGGTGTAGAGGACCGAGACGGCGAGTCCGAGGTCGAGCAGGACGGTGGTGACCAGGGGCAGGCCGATCCAGCGGACGTTCTTCTTGAGCACGAGCAGCAGCAGGTAGAGGCCGACCGCGACCGCGGCGAAGGTCGTGGAGAACTCGTACATGTTGCCCCAGGGGGCGCGCTCCACGGACAGGGCGCGGGTGACGACGCCGCCCACGTGCAGGGCCCAGGCCAGGACGGTCAGCGAGACGGCGATCCGGCCGTAGAGGTCGCCCTTCTCCGTGCCGCCGGCGGCGCCGGGGCCGTCGGGGACGTCGCGGCTGCCGGCGACGGCCTTGGTGATGACCTTGGGGCGCTCCAGTACGGCCGTGCCGCCGCGCTGCTGCGCCGCCTGGGTGGCGGAGGCGGCGGGCGCCGCGGCCGGTGCGGTCAGGGCGGCGGCGGTGCGGCCGACCTTGCTGCGGCTGCCGAACACCCACTCGGCCATGTGCGCGAGGAAGGCGAGCGTGTAGATCGCCATCGCCGAATAGACCAGCAGGTTGCTGTTGTGCGCCATTGTCTCGTTGGCTGCGGCCGCGATGTTCACGCGCGCGCTCCTTCGGAGGGGTCAGCAGGACCGTCAGAGTCAGTGGGCTCCGCGGGGTCTTCGGAGGGGGTGCCGGCCTCGGTCTCGGTGCCGGATTCGGTGCCGGCCCCGGTCTCGGTGCCGGGGGCGGCTTCCGGGGCGAGCGGGGCGTCGGGTTCCAGTGCCGCCGCGAGCTCGGCGAGCTCCTCGGGCAGCCGGGCGGACTCGCTGCGGCCGAGTCCGGCCAGCTCGACGATGGTGGTGCCGTCCGCACCCCGCTCGGCCCGCACCCATACCCGGCGCCGCTGGATGAACAGCGAGCCGGCCAGGCCCAGCAGGGCGGCGACCGCGCCGGTCAGCGCGAGGCCGTTGCCGGGCTGGTGGGAGATCGTGAAGCTGGCCCAGCTCTTGACGCCGGTGAACTGGATGCTGCCGTCGCCGTTGGGCAGCTTCATGGTCTCGCCGGGCAGCATCATCTGGGCGAGCGGGCGGCCCTTGGTCTTGTACTGCTTGAGGTTCTTCTTCTCCAGCTGGTAGACGTTCTGCGGCACTCCGGAGGAGACGCCCAGATCGCCGTGGTAGGCGGTCAGCGTCAGCACCGGGTAGTCCAGCGCGGGGAACTGGGAGAACATCGAGCCGGAGCCCTTGCCGCCGAACGTCGGCACGAAGAAGCCCTGGAAGCCGAGCTGGTTGCGCTTGCCGTCCTTGGTCTGCGCGCCGGGGACCTTGACCACGCCGGTCGAGGTGAAGTTCTTGCTGTCCTGCGGGAGGAAGGGCACTGCGCCCTTGTAGACGACCTTGCCGCGGCCGTCCTTGACGGTGACCTCCGGCGAGTAGCCGTGGGAGAGCAGGTAGACCTTGGAGCCGGCGATGTCGAGGGGGGTGTTCACCTCGATCGCGGTCTTGTGCTCCTTGCCGTCGGCGCCGGAGAAGTACGTGATGTGGGCGCGGAAGACGCGCGGGGTGCCCTTCTGCGGTCCGGTGCGCTCGTAGGTCGCCTCGAACTTGTCGAGGGTGAAGCCGAAGGGCTCCAGGGTGTCGGTGTCGAAGAAGGGGCCCGACTTGAAGTCGTCGTACTGGGTGAGGTTGTTGGCGAAGCCGTCGCCCTCGGTGATCAGCTTGCCGCCCTCGGACTTCCACAGGCTGCCGACGGCGAACGCCACCAGCATCACGATCAGCGCGACGTGGAAGACGAGGTTGCCGACCTCCCGCAGATAGCCCTTCTCGGCGGCGACGGCGCTGCCGGTCCGGTGGGCGCGGAAGCGCCGCTTCTTCAGCATCCGCCGGGCCGCCGCGAGGACCTCGTCGGGGTCCGCTTCGGTGCGCCAGGTGGTGTAGGCGGGCAGCCGGGTCAGTCGGCGCGGGGCGGCCGGCGGGCGGCCGCGGAGCTGTCCGACGAACTGCCAGCTGCGCGGCACGATGCAGCCGATCAGCGAGATGAACAGCAGCAGGTAGATCGCGGAGAACCACACCGAGCTGTAGACGTGGAACATCCCGAGCTTGTCGTAGATGTCGCCGAGGGTGGCGTGGTCGGCCTTGAACTGGTCGACCTTGACGGGGTCGATGCTGATCTGCGGGATCAGCGAGCCGGGGATGGCGCCGATCGACAGCAGGAAGAGCAGCAGCAGCGCCACCCGCATCGAGGTCAGCTGCCGCCAGAACCAGCGCACCCAGCCGATGGGGCCGAGGGAGGGGAGGGTGATGTCCTCCTTGGGCGCGGTGGACAGCTGGGATCCGGCGGCGCCCAGGTCGCCGCCCGGCTCGGGGGTGGAACCGGGCTCGCGGGGGGTGTCGGTCTTGGTGGACATCAGTCAGATCCCAACGGTGGAGCTTTGCGTCCAGCTCTGCAGCTCGGACATCAGACTGTCCCAGAGGCCGGTGACGAGGAGGATGCCGAGCGCGACCATCATGCCGCCGCCGATCCGCATCACCCACTGGTAGTGCCGCTTGACCCAGCCGAACGCGCCGAGCACCCGGCGGAAGGCGACGGCCACGGCCAGGAACGGCAGCCCCAGGCCCAGGCAGTACGCCACGGTGAGCAGGGCGCCGCGGCCGGCGCTGGCGTCGGAGAAGGCGAGCGCGCTGACGGCGGCGAAGGTGGGGCCCAGGCACGGCGTCCAGCCGATGCCGAAGAGCACGCCGAGCACGGGCGCGCCGGCCAGTCCCATGGCGGGCTTCGTGTGGAAGCGCAGCTCGCGCTGGCCGAAGCGCTGCAGCACGCCGGCGAAGGCCAGCCCGAGCAGGATCATCAGCACGCCCAGGATCTTCGACAGGACGCCCTTGTACGTCTGCAGGGTCTGGCCGAAGAACCCGAAGAGCGCGCCGCCGGAGACGAAGACGGCGGTGAAGCCGAGGACGAAGAGGGAGGCACCGGCCAGCATCCGCCCGCGGCGGGCCTCGGCGAGGTCGGTGCCGGTGACGCCGGTGACGTAGGACAGGTAGCCGGGGACCAGCGGCAGGACGCAGGGCGAGAAGAAGGAGACGAGCCCGGCGAGGAGGGCGATGGGGACGGCGGCGAGCAGGGTGCCGGTGAGGACGGTCTGGTTCTCCGCGACGGCGAGCTGGATCACGTGATCACTTCTCGGCGATCAGCGGGGTGACCATCTTGCGCAGCGCGTCCTCGGTGAGCGGGCCGAGCGAGCGCGCGGCGATCTTGCCGTGCCGGTCGATGGCGATGGTGGACGGGATGGCCTGCGGGTTGAGGCTGCCCTTGGGGAAGCGCAGCATCAGCTTGCCGGTCGGGTCGTACAGGCTGGGGTAGGGGACCTTGTGCTCGTCCTCGAAGTTGGTGGCCAGCGACTTGTCGGTGTCGCGGGTGTTGATCCCGACGAACTGCACGCCCTTGCTCTGGGTCTCCTTGAAGACCTTGGCGAAGTTCGGCGCCTCGGCGATGCAGGGGCCGCAGTACGAGCCCCAGACGTTGAGGATGACGACCTTGCCCTTGTAGTCGGCGACGTCGAGGTTCTTGCCGGTGGTGGTCTCGCCGGACAGTGCGGGCGCCGGCTGCCGGTTGCCGCGCTCGACGGTGTCGATGCCGTCCTTGCCCTGGACGAACCGGGTCTGCGCGGAGCCGCCGGAGGCACCGTCGCCGCAGGCGCTCAGTGCCAGTGCGGCGGCCGCGGTGCCCGCGGCGAGCAGGGTGGTACGGCGTCGGCGCGCGAGGCGGCGTGGGGCGCGGCTAGCACTCATGTGAAAAGTTTCGCATGGGCCTTTTCCGGATCTTCCACACCCCCCTCGCCGGGCCCGCCGCCGGATCGAACGGGCATGTCAGGCCGTGGAGAGGTAGGCCCTCCAGCCCTCCTTGGGGCGCTGGCCGACGGGGATCTGCTGCAGCTTGTACAGCACCTCGGGGTCCTGGGCGTCGATCCAGTCGGCGAACTGCCGGAACGATACGAGATGGACATCCCGGTTCTGCTCGTTGGCGATGTGTTTGAGCGCTTCCTCGACGGCGTCCATATAGATGCCGCCGTTCCACTGCTCGAAGTGGTTGCCGATGAAGAACGGCGCCCGATTGGTCTCGTAGGCGCGGCGGAATCCGGAGATATATGCGTCGGTGGCCTGCTGCCGCCATCCGGGGTAGTTGGCGGGCGGCGCCTTGGTGGACCTCCTGGACTGGTTCGCGAGTATGTTGTAGTCCATCGAGAGCACCTCGAAAGAGTGACCCGGGAAGGGAATCTGCTGGAGCGGGAAGTCCCAGATTCCCATCCTTTTCTTCGGCCACATCTGCCGGCCGCCGGGCGAGCTGGCGTCATAGCGCCAGCCGAGTTCCCTGGCGATGGGCAGCAGATTTTCCTGGCCGAGCAGGCACGGGGTGCGGCCGCCGACGAGTTCGCGGCGGTAGTCGAAAGGCAGCGGGTCGAGATCCCGGAAGCCGGTGTTCGTACGCCATTTGGTGACGAAGTCCATCACCTGGTCGATCTCGGACTGCCATTCCTGGGGGCTCCAGTGCCGCACGGCGCCCGCACCGCTGCAGAAGTGGCCGTTGAAGTGGGTGCCGATCTCGTGGCCGTCCAGCCATGCCTGGCGCACGTGCTTCAGCGTCTCCTTGATGTGCTCGTCGCTGAGGTAGCCGATGTCGGAGGCGCCGCGCCGGTTGCCCGGGGGCTCGTAGAGGTGCTTTTGGGATTCGGGCAGGAGATAGAGGCCGGACAGGAAGAAGGTCATGGCCGCGCCGTGGTCCTTGGCGAGCTTGAGAAAGCGGGGAAAGAGGCCGTTGCCGACCTCTCCCGCACCGTCCCAGGAGAAGACCACGAACTGCGGAGGAGTCTGTCCGGGTTCCAGCCGTTCGGGTGCTTTCGGCTGATGCGGCTGTGGGCCATATATCGCTGTCGAGCCGTCACCGATGAGTTGGGGGCGGGCCTGGACGGAGTTCTTCGCCTTCTGTTTGTCCGCCCCCGCGTCCGACGACGAGGTGCAGCCGGCGACGCCCAGCGCCGCGGCCGCACCAACTCCCATACTCAGCAGGTTTCGCCGACTGATCGCGCGCATACCCTCGACCCCATCCGTGCTCGCCGAACTCAATATCCATATAAACGGACAACCGAGTGAAGGGCATGTCGAGCATCGGAGAACCGAGTTAATCGCTCAGGTATTTTATTTTGCGCGCCCTCGGCATTCCGCCGAGTGATGCAGCATCAGGCCCCGAAAGCCTTGGCCTTTCCCTTGACGGGTTTGGCGCCCGCCAGAAGATGGGAGGGAACCAGGTCGCGCGCCGGCTCGCTGTACCCCACCGAAATGATCTTGTCGCCGTGGAACGTGAACGACGTCAGCGAGGCCAGTGTGCACTGCCGCTTCCGCGGGTCGTGCCACAGCCGCCGCCGCTCCGCGAAGCTGCGGACGATCCAGATCGGCAGCTGATGGCTGACCGCCACCGCCTCGTGTCCGCGCGCCGCGTCCCGCGCCGCCCCGAGCGCCGCCATCATCCGTACGACCTGCTCGATGTACGGCTCGCCCCACGAGGGGCGGAACGGGTTGGTCAGGTACTTCCAGTTCCCCGGCTTCTTCAGCGCACCGTCGCCGACGCCGAAGGTCTTGCCCTCGAAGACGTTGCCCGCCTCGATCAGCCGCTCGTCGGTGGACAGGTCCAGACCGTGCGCACCGGCGATCGGCGTCGCGGTCTCCTGCGCACGCTCCAGCGGCGAGGCGACGACATGCGTGATGTCCCGCCCCGCGAGGTGCTCCGCGACCCGGTCGGCCATCTTCCGCCCCAGATCGGACAGGTGGTAGCCGGGCCGGCGCCCGTAGAGCACACCGTCGGGGTTGTGCACCTCGCCGTGCCGCATCAGATGGACAACGGTGATGTCTTCGCTGCTCATGTCACCCCTCATTCGGTCGCTTCGGCGGCGGCCCGGGCGGCGGCCGGCAGCGCCGCCGCGATCCGCTCCACGGCCTGCGTGTCGTGCGCGGTCGAGACGAACCACGACTCGAAGGCGGACGGCGGGAGGTAGACGCCCTGCGCCAGCATCGAGTGGAAGAAGGCGGTGAAGCGGAAGGACTCCTGCGCCTTGGCCTCGTCGTAGTTCGTGACGTCCCGGCCGGTGAAGAAGACCGAGAACATGTTGCCGGCGACCTGGAGGCGGTGCGCGACGCCCTCCTTGGCCAGCGCGCCGGTCACCAGCGAGCGCAGCTCGGCGGAGACCGCGTCGACCTTCTCGTACGCGGCGTCGTCCAGCAGCCGCAGCTGCGCGACGCCGGCGGCGGTGGCGATCGGGTTCCCGGACAGGGTGCCCGCCTGGTAGACCGGGCCGGCCGGGGCGAGGTGCGCCATGACGTCCGCACGGCCGCCGAAGGCCGCGGCCGGGAAGCCGCCGCCCATCACCTTCCCGAAGGTCATCAGATCGGGACGTACACCGTCGATCCCGTACCAACCGGCCTTGCTGACGCGGAAGCCGGTCATCACCTCGTCGGAGATGTACAGCGCGCCGTCGCCGGCGCAGATGTCCTTGAGCCCCTGGTTGAAGCCGGGCAGCGGAGGCACCACGCCCATGTTGCCGGGCGACGCCTCGGTGATCACACAGGCGATCTCGCCCGGGTGCGCGGCGAACGCCGCCCGCACCGCTTCCAGGTCGTTGTACGGCAGCACGATCGTGTCGCCGGCCTGCGCGCCCGTAACACCCGGCGTGTCGGGCAGACCGAAGGTCGCCACACCCGAGCCGGCCGCGGCCAGCAGCGCGTCCACATGCCCGTGGTAGCAGCCGGCGAACTTGATCACCTTGGGGCGGCCGGTGAAGCCGCGCGCCAGACGGATCGCCGACATCGTCGCCTCGGTGCCGCTGGAGACCAGCCGCACCTGCTCGACCGGCTCGATCCGGGCCACGATCTCCTCGGCCAGCTCGACCTCGCCCGCGCCGGGCGTGCCGAAGGACGTACCGCGGGCGACCGCCTCCTGGACCGCGGCGATCACCTCGGGGTGCGAGTGACCGAGGATCATCGGCCCCCAGGAGCACACGAGGTCGACATACTCACGGCCGTCGGCGTCGGTGAGGTACGGACCGGTACCGGACACCATGAACCGGGGCGTACCACCCACGGCTCGGAACGCCCGCACCGGAGAGTTGACGCCGCCCGGCGTCACCGCGGACGCGCGCTCGAACAGCGACTGCGAAACAGGGGCTTCATACGGAAAAGACACTGGGATCCTGACCTGCATAAACGGGGAGGGCGGCGACGCACGGACACGGCCCGGCTGACAAGGGTGCGGGAATCCCCGCTTGGACCACCCAAGGTGCCGCGCGGTTCCCGTTCGATCCTTTTTTGATTCCTCTCGCTTCCGACCGGGCGTCAGCCCCCAGTCGTCTGCGAAACTGGGGCGACGTACGAGTAAGTCACGCAAGCAATGGTCTCAGAGGCGCACGGGGGCGTGCGCGCGGGCGTTTCACGCGCCTGCGACGGGGGAGGTCTCTGAGACGATGATCGGGTTGCGCGGCTAGGGCTGCGAGTGGTCGGGTGGAGATATGCATCGCGGTGGCGAACTGGGCGAGGGAACCGATGACCGGGGTCCCGAGCGCGCCCAGCGCGGCCGTCACCGGCGCGAGGAAACCGACGAGACCAGGGGCGGGGACATCAGAGGCGGCCGCATGGGGGTGACATACAAATACTTCGGCGCGCCCAACGGTGCGACCGCGGCCCGTGTTCCGATCTCCATGCGCCCCGAGGAACTCGGCGGTGACGAGCTCGGTATGGGCGGTATGTTCACCAAGATCAAGCCCGAGACGATGGCCGCCATGGTCCTCACCGGTATAGAGGGCATACCGCTCCATAAGGTTCCGCCGCTCGAACTGGTCGTCCTCCACCCTGACTACGCCGTCGTCAAGCTCCCCATGACCGTGGTCGACCCGCTGCGCGGCGTCGGCGAGGAGTCGGTCGGCGCGGCCGCCTTCATCTGGTCCACCGTCCCCGACCGCGGTGGCCCGCGCGACGCCTTCACCGTCTACCAGCTGCTGCACGAATGGCAGGACTTCAGCCATCGGCTGCACGAGGCGGGGCATCAGGCGTACTGCCTGGTCTGGCCGTAACGGTTCGGCAGGGCGCGGCGGGCCACGGCCCGTCGCGCCACCGGTCACGGAATCGGGCCGGGCCCGGTGTGTCCGCGGTCACCACGTGGGACGGGCCGAGACGCCGCCGTCGACGACGAGCTCGTGTCCGGTGATCCACGACGCCATCGGCGAGGCCAGGAACACACACGCGTCGCCGATGTCCTCCGGCCGCCCCAACCGCCCCGCGGGCGCCGCCGCTTCCCAGCGCCGCACCCCCTCCGGCCAGTCCTCCGCCAGGCCCGGGCGTGCGATCAGCCCCGGCGAGACGCTGTTGACGCGGATCCCGTAGGGCCCGTACTCCAGCGCCGCCGAGCGCGCGTGCATCACCACCGCCGCCTTGGACGCGCAGTAGTGGGCGTGCAGCGGCGCCGGGCGGTCCGCCTCGATCGAGGCGATATGGGTGATCGAACCGGCCCCCTGCGCACGCATCGCGGCCGCCGCGGCCTGGGTGCAGGCGAAGACGCTGTGCACGTTCACCTCCGCCACCGCCCGCCAGTCGGCCAGCGACATCCCCGCCAGCTCCTGGGTCGGCTGCACCGCCGCGTTGTTCACCAGCGCGGTCAGCCGCCCGCGCCACTCGGCCGCCCGCGCCACCAGCCGGTGGCACTCCTCCTCGTCGGCCAGATCGGCGCGCAGCGCCAGCGCGCGCCCGCCGCCGTCCTCGATCCGCGCGACCAGCGCGCGGGCCGCGTCGGCGCCCGTCCGGTAGTGCGCCACGACCGCGGCGCCCGCGGCGGCGAACCGCAGCGCGATACCGCGGCCGACACCGCCCGCGGCGCCGGTGACGAGGGCGACCTGGCCGGTGAGGTCGGGCAGGTCGCGGCGGCCGCCGCCCGGGACGTCGCGGCCGGTGGGCACGTCATGGCCGGTCGGCTCATCCGGGGGCGACGGCTCTGCGGGGGTCGACGGCTCTGTCATGCTCGGCTCAGCGCGGCGATCCGCGCTGCCTCCTGGGGAAAGCGCGCGGCCAGTTCGGCGGCGTCCCCGTGCTCGTAGTCGGCGAAGGTGAATCCGGGCGCCATCGTGCAGCCGAAGAGCGTCCAGGCGCCGCCGTCGGCGACCTCGGCGGCCATCCACGTACCGGCGGGCACGGTGAACTGGACGTGCTGCCCGCCCAGGACGTCCGGCCCGAGGACGACCGTACGGGCCGAGCGCCCCGCGCCGCCGGAGGGGGGATCGCCGCCCTCGGCGCGTCCGGTGCCGCCCGGCTGTCCGCCGGCTTCGGACAGCAGGAGCAGGGTGAGCGGGTCGCCCGAGTAGAAGTGCCAGATCTCGTCGGTCGGCAGCCGGTGCAGGGCGCAGAAGTCGCCCGGCGCGGCGGTGAGCAGCATCACGATCGCCGTTCCCTCGGGCCGTCCGTCGGGGCGCGGCGGGCCCGCCCAGGTCTGCCGGAACCGCCCGCCCTCGCGGGGCAGCGGCGCCAGCCCGTAGAACTCGATCAGTGCCTCGGGGAGCCGGTCGCGGGGCGTTCGGTGCTCGTTCATACGGGCTGGGCCCCTCCCACTCGTCGGAGGTGATCCAGCCTAGGCACGAAGGCGGCGCCGCGGCGGGCGCAATCGGGCCATGTCCGCACGCCCGGTCGACGGCCCGTCAGCCGAGGGGGGCGCGGCCCGTCTCCGCCAGCAGGGCGTCGAGTTCGGTGGCGCCGGGCGGTACGGGGACCGGTTCGGCGAAGACGTTCATCTGCCGGGCCGTCGGGGCCATCCGCGCGACCAGCACCCGCAGCTCGGCCACGCACCCCGGGGGCGCCTCGTACGGGCGGCCGGTCGCCCGCGCCACGTCCCAGGTGTGCACCACCAGATCCAGCAGCACCATCGCACCGACGGTCCGCGCCGGCAGCCCCATCCCACCGGACACTCCGTCCTCCGCGCCCGGTGCCGACCACGCCTCGACCAGCCGCGCCGCCTCCTGGGCGAACCGGTCGGGCCACTGGGCCCCGTACTCGCCGAGCCGGTCGGGGGTCCGGCTGAAGTCCGCCTCCTGCTTGGCGGCCAGCGCCTGGAAGGCGACGACCACATGGAAGAGGTGGTTGAGGAGCGCCCGCAGGTCGTACTCGGCGCAGGGCGTGGGCAGCCCCAGTTGGTCGTCGCGCACTGCGCGCAGCACCGGGAGCGCGGCCCGGGCGGCGGCGTCCAGCAGCTCGCTGATCGGCGGATCCGTCCGGGGCCGGTCCGCACCGCCCGCCTCGCCCGCCTCGACCGAGCCGACCGATTTGTCTTGCATATCCCTGGTGTCCGTCATCTCGATGACGCTACGGGCCGCAGCCTGCCGCGGCTTGAAGAAATGCGACAGGCCGTGCGGTGGCGTTCGTCGCGCACCGCCTTAGGATCCGGGCATGGCCGCTCCACGGCGCGACACCCGGGGCATCGTCGCCGCCCCGGAGCTCCTGGCGCGGGTGCGGTTCCGGCGCCGCTCCCCCGCCGTACCGCTGCGCCCGTATGTCGAGCACTACTGGCTGATCGACTGGGATCTGCCCGAGCCGTACACCAGCCAGGTCGTGCCGCACCCGTGCGTGAACGTGGTCTTCCAGCGGCACGCCGGCCGGCCCGCCTTCGGCGAGGTCGCGGGCGTCGGGCTGGAGCTGTTCTCCCAGACGCTGGTGGGGCGGGGGCGGGTGTGCGGGGTGCAGTTCCGGCCCGGCGGGTTCCGGCCGTTCGCCCCGGAGCGGCCGGTCACCGACTGGACGGGCCGCAGGCTGCCGCCGGCGGCGGTCTTCCCCGGGCCGCCGGGCCCGGACCGGCGCGCGGAGGGGGCGGGCGGGGGCGCCGATGCCGTGGAGCCGGCCGCCGCCGCTGCCGCGCGGGCCATCGTGGAGCCGGCGGACGAGGACGCCCGGGTGGCCGCGCTCGACGCCTTTCTGACGCCTCTGCTGCGGGCCGATCCGCGGGTCCTGGCCCAGGCCGGGCTCGCGATGCGGCTGGCCGACCGGATCCGGACGGACCGCACGATCCGGCGGGTCGCGGACTTCGCGCGGGCCGAGGGGATGTCCGTACGGGCACTGCAGCGGCTGTTCGCCGGATATGTCGGGGTGAGCCCCAAGTGGGTGCTGCTGCGCTACCGCATCCATGAGGCCCTGGAGCGGGCCGCGGCGGACGCGGAGGTCGACTGGGCCGCGCTGGCCGCCGAGTTGGGCTACAGCGATCAGGCGCATCTGGTCCGCGATGTCACGGCGACGGTCGGGGTGCCGCCGACCGCCTACCCGCGCTGAGGCGGCCCCGCGCGGGGCTCAGGGCAGCTCGGCCGTCAGATAGCGCTGGAGGGTGGGCGCCAGCCAGGCGACGATCTCGTCGTGGCCGAGGCCGACGGCCGGCGGGAGGTGCAGGATGTAGCGGCACAGGGCCAGCCCGAGCATCTGCGAGGAGATCAGCGCGGAGCGGATCGCCGCCTCCTCGGGGACCGGGCAGACCGCGCTGACGACCGGGCCGATCTGCTCGGCGAACACGCCCCGCATCCGCTCCGCACCGGCTTCGTTCGTGGCGCCGACGCGCAGCATGGCGGTCAGCACCTCGTCGCTCTCCCAGCGTTCGAGGAAGTGGCGTACGAGGCGGGCACCGAGCTCGTCGTGCGGTACGTGAGTGAGGTCCGGGGCGTGCACCTCGATCTCGGAGGCGGCGGCGAACAGGCCCGCCTTGTTGCCGTAGTAGCGCATCACCATCGACGGGTCGATGCCGGCTTCCCTGGCGATGGAGCGGATCGTGGCGCGCTCGTAGCCCTCGGCGGCGAAGCGGTCGCGGGCGGCGGCCAGGATCGCGGCCCGGGTCCCGGCGGAACGGAGCTGCGGGGCCTGCCCGGCGTCGGACGCGGTGTCGCTGCTGGTGAGAGGCGCATGGTCGACCATGCCCACGACTGTAGGCCAACGCCCGTTGACATGCCAGCGCGAGGAGCCCTACGCTTGCCAACGAGCGTTGACCAACAAGTGTTGGCACACATGCGTTGACCCGCACGACGCATCGACGTGGTCAGGCAGAGGCGTAGGAGGCAACGGCCATGAATGCCATCAACCGCAAGCCCGGCACCACCGAGCGCACCACCGGCGGCAAAAGCGGCACCGACAGCGGAAGCGGCGCGGGCAGCGGCGGCGGCACCGCGGCCCGGAGCGGGCACGCCGCCCGCGACGCGGATGTCCTCGTCGTCGGCGCCGGTCCGACGGGCCTGCTGCTCGCCGGAGACCTCGCCCAGGCCGGCCTCGCCGTCACCCTCGTCGAACGGCGCCCCGAAACGACCAGCAACCTCACCCGCGCCCTGGCCGTGCACGCCCGCACCCTGGAGCAGCTCGACGCCCGCGGCCTCGCCGACGAGCTGGTCGCCGGCGGCCGGCCGATCTCCCGCCTCCGCCTCTTCGGCGCCGCCGTCCTCGACCCGTCCCGGCTCCCCTCCCGCTTCCCGTTCGTGCTGATCACGCCCCAGTTCGAGGTCGAGCGGCTGCTGGAGCGCCGGGCCCGGGAGGCCGGTGTGACGTTCCGGTACGACTCCGAGGTGACCGGCCTCGACCAGGACGCGGACGGGGTGACCGTGCGGCTGCGCGGCGCCGGGGGCGGCGGCAGCGCCCGCGCCGCCTATGTGGTCGGCACGGACGGTGTGCGCAGCACGGTCCGCGAGGCCGTGGGTCTGCCCTTCCCCGGCAAGTCCGTGATCCGCTCGCTGGTCCTGGCCGACGTACGACTGGCCCAGGAGCCCGAGTCCCCCTTCATGTTCAACGCCACCAGGGACGCCTTCGGCCTGGTGGCCTCGTTCGGCGACGGCTGGTACCGCGTCATCGGCTGGCATCGCCACCGCCAGGCCGACGACGACGCCCCCGCCGATCTCGCCGAGGTCCGCGAGATCACCCGGCTCACCCTCGGCACGGACTACGGCATGCACGACGCCCGCTGGATCTCGCGTTTCCACAGCGACGAGCGCCAGGCCCCGCAGTACCGCGTGGGCCGTGTCCTCCTCGCCGGCGACGCCGCCCATGTCCACTCCCCGGCCGGCGGCCAGGGCATGAACACCGGCCTGCAGGACGCCGCCAACCTCGGCTGGAAGCTGGCGGCCGTGCTTCAGGGCCGCGCCCCCGCCGCGCTCCTGGACAGCTATGAGGCCGAGCGCCATCCCGTCGGAAGGACGGTGCTGCGCAGCAGCGGCGCCATCCTCCGGATCGCGCTGCTGCACTCCGCCCCGGGCAGAGCGGCCCGCGCACTGGCCGGCCGGCTCCTCACCCATCTGCGGCCGCTGGCCCGCCGCGCGATCGGCACCGTCTCCGGCATCGACATCGCCTATCCGGCCGGGCCGGGCGCCCATCGGCTCGCCGGGCACCGCGCCCCGGACATCCGCCTGGCCGACGGCGGCCGCCTCTACGCGCTGCTGCGCCAGGGCAGGTTCGTGCTCATCGCCCCCGCCGACGAGCCCGCCGTCCCCCGGCCGACGGGCAACGGGGCCGGCCCGCTCCCCGCCGACGACCGCGTCATCCGCGCCGCCTGGGACAGCGATCGCCGCACCGCTCTCCTCATACGCCCCGACGGCTATATCGCCTGGGCCACCGACGCCACCCACCCCGCCGAGCGCGCCGCGGCCCTGCGCGCCGCCCTGGTGCAGTGGACCGGCGCCGCCCCCGAGGACGGCGGGACGGGCCCGCGCCCCTCAGCGGTCAGCCCGGTGCCAGCACATGCCGCAGATACGCCCGCGGGTCGTTGAGATAGCGCCGCCAGTGGTCGACGAGACCCAGCTCCGCCCACTGCACCGACCGCATGCCGTGCTCGCCGACCTCGACGATCTCCGCGCCGGGCAGCGCGGTCAGCAGCGGGGAGTGCGTGGCGCAGACGATCTGCGCGCCGCCGCCGCCCAACTCACTCATCAGCCCGACCAGTTCCAGGCAGGAGGAGAACGACAGCGCGGCCTCCGGTTCGTCCATCACATACAGCCCCGGCTGTGTGAACCGCTCCCGGAGAGCCAGCAGGAAGCCCTCGCCATGGCTCATCTCGTCCGGGTGCCGGGACAGCCGCAGCGAGCTGTGCTCCCCGCTGAGCGCATCCAGCGCGGTCTCGGCCCGCAGGAAGTAGCCCTTGCGGCGGGTCCGCGGCCCCCGCACCATCCGGCGCCCCTCGCGGGTCGGATCGAACCGCATCAGCCCGCCCAGCAGCGACGCCTCCCGCGAGCTGGCGTACTTGTAGCCCGCCGAGCCGCCGTAGGAATCCAGTCCGAACCCCTCCGCCAGCGCCTCGGCCAGCGTCGACTTCCCCGAGCCGTTCTCGCCCACCAGAAAGGTGACCGGAGCGCGGAAGGCCAGCCCCTCCTCGGCCAGCTGACGCACACACGGCACCGTCCAGGGCCAGCCGTCCTCGGCCGTCCCCTCCCCCTCCGGAACATCCACATAAGCCCGCTCGATCAGCATGACTTCGAAGCTCTCACACCCCGCTGACAACCGCCCCGCGCCTGACGCCCGCCGCTCCTCCTCGGGGGCTGCCCGATGGGCCAGGGCCGGAACGGCCGCGCCGCGGGCCCGGCCGTCGGCCCATCGGGCAGAACCTAGGCTTCCCTCATGCTGATCGCCCGTTCCGCCGCCCTCTTCGCCGTCGCCGCCGTCTTCGAGATCGGCGGCGCCTGGCTGGTGTGGCAAGGCGTCCGTGAGCACCGCGGCTGGGCCTGGATCGGTGCCGGAGTCCTCGCCCTCGGGGTGTACGGCTTCGTCGCCACCCTCCAGCCGGACGCCGAGTTCGGCCGCATCCTCGCCGCGTACGGCGGCGTCTTCGTCGCCGGATCGCTGGCGTGGGGCATGGTCGCCGACGGCTACCGACCCGACCGCTGGGACGTCATCGGCGCACTGATCTGCCTGGCCGGCATGGCAGTGATCATGTACGCCCCCAGGAGCCGCTGAACGCGCCCGCATATCCTGGCCGCGCACGCCCCCGCAGCGGGGAGCGAGCAGCGACCCCACCGCCCAAGGAGAGCGCCATGACCGCCGAGGCCCGAACCGCCGTCGTCACCGGAGCGAGCAGCGGCATCGGCGCCGCGACGGCACGGGCGCTGGCCGCCGCCGGCTACCACGTGGTCCTCACCGCCCGCCGCAAGGACCGCATCGAGGCCCTCGCCGCCGAACTCCCGCACGCCCGGGCCTATGCGCTCGACGTCACCGACCGCGCCGCCGTCGACGCCTTCGCCGCCGAGCTCGGCCGTCTCCCCTCCGTCGACGTCCTGGTCAACAACGCCGGCGGCGCCCTCGGCGCGGAACCGGTCGCCACCGGCGACCCCGCCGACTGGCGTGCCATGTACGAGGTCAATGTGCTCGGCGTGCTCCATATGACCCAGGCGCTGCTGCCCGCGCTCACCGCCTCCGGCGAGGGCACCGTCGTCGTGCTGTCCTCCACCGCGGGCCACGGCACCTACGAGGGCGGCGGTGGATACGTCGCCGCCAAGCACGGCGCGCATGTCATCGCCGAAACGCTCCGCCTGGAGCTGTGCGGCGAGCCCGTACGCGTCATCGAGGTCGCCCCCGGCATGGTCAAGACCGACGAGTTCGCCACCACCCGCTTCCGCGGCGATGCCGACAGGGCCGCCAAGGTCTACGAAGGCGTCGAGCAGCCGCTCAGCGCGGAGGACGTCGCCGACACCATCGCCTGGGCCATCACCCGTCCCGCCCACGTCAACATCGACCTGCTGGTGGTCCGCCCCCGCGCCCAGGCATCCAACACCAAGGTCCACCGCACCTCCTGAGGCACTGAGCACGCGGCGCGGCGCGACGGGCACCGCGCCGCACCGCGCCGCGCCGCGTGCTCAGTGCCGGAAGGCGCTCATCTCCCCGGGCTCGCTCTCCAGCGCCGCCCGGTTGGACTCCTGCACGACCAGGAAGATCAGCCCGCCCCCGAGGTGCGCGAGCGGTTCGACATCGTCAGCCGGGACCCCCGCGGCATCGGCAGCAGCACCGCGGTGAACTGCTTCGGAGGCCGCGAGGAGGCCGACGCGTGGGCGGCGAACGGCCGGCCGGCCTCCCGGTGGGTGAGGCGCAGCGGGCGGCCTGGTTCGCCGCGTACCGGGATCTGGCGGCAGGTTCCGAGCGGCGGCGTGGCGACGGCGGACACCGCCCGCTGAGAGCCGGCGGCCCCGCCGGCCGGCCGAAGTGCGGCAGCTCAGCCGGGCAGGTCAGCCGAAGCGGGGCGGCTCAGCCCTTCACACACACGACCTGCTTGAGGTGGGCGACCACCTCGACCAGATCGCGCTGCTGATCGATGACCTTCTCGATCGGCTTGTAGGCGCCCGGGATCTCGTCGATCACTCCGGAGTCCTTGCGGCACTCCACACCCCGCGTCTGCTCCTCCAGATCCCGCGTGGAGAACCGCTTCTTGGCGGCGTTCCGGCTCATCCTGCGGCCCGCGCCGTGCGAGGCGGAGTTGAACGACGCGGCGTTGCCCAGGCCCCGGACGATGTACGAGCCGGTGCCCATCGAGCCCGGGATGATGCCGTAGTCGCCGCTGCCCGCCCGGATCGCGCCCTTGCGGGTCACCAGCAGGTCCATGCCGTCGTACCGCTCTTCCGCGACATAGTTGTGGTGGCAGGAGATGACCTCGTCGAAGGTCACCTTGGCCTTCTTGAACTCCCGGCGGATCACGTCCTGGGACAGCGCCATCATGATCTCGCGGTTGTGCTTGGCGTACTCCTGCGCCCAGAACAGGTCGTTGCGGTACGCCGCCATCTGCGGGGTGTCCGCGATGAAGACGGCGAGGTCGCGGTCGACCAGCCCCTGGTTCTGCGGCAGCTTCTGGGCCACGCCCATGTGGTACTCGGCCAGCTCCTTGCCGATGTTGCGCGATCCCGAGTGCAGCATGATCCACACCGACTGGTCGTCGTCGATGCAGAACTCCCAGAAGTGGTTGCCGGACCCCAGCGAGCCCATCTGCTTGGTGGCGCGCTCCTGGCGGAACTTGACCGCGTCGGCGACGCCGTCGAAGCGCGCCCAGAAGTCGCCCCAGCCCGCGGTCGGGAAGCCGTGCAGCCGCCCCGGGTCGACCGGATCGGCATGCATGCCGCGGCCGACCGGAATCGCCTGTTCGATCTTCGACCGGAGCCGGGAGAGATCGCCGGGCAGATCGTTGGCCGTGAGCGAGGTCCGCACCGCGCTCATCCCGCAGCCGATGTCGACGCCGACCGCCGCCGGGCAGACCGCGCCGCGCATCGCGATCACCGAGCCGACCGTGGCGCCCTTGCCGAAGTGCACATCGGGCATCACGGCCAGGCCCTTGATCCACGGGAGCGTGGCGACGTTGCGCAGCTGCTGCATCGCGACGTCCTCGACCGTGGCCGGGTCTGTCCACATCCGGATCGGTACCTGTGCGCCTGGCACCTCGACGTACGACATAACTTCCTCATTCCCCCGAAAACCTGAAAAACGCAAAAGCCGGACAAGATATACGATCTTGGACGCCGGACCGGCGTGCGCGGCAAAACGTGCGATAGACATTGTCTCCATCGGCCGCCACCCGGCGGCAACCGCATTTCACAGGGGAAGGAGCCGCGAACGATGCCACGGAAGCCGTTCACACCCGGTGCCGTACTGGTGGCCGCCGCGGCACTGGCCGCCGGCCTCACCGGCTGCACCGGCGGCTCCGGCACCGACGGTGGCGCCGCCGACGCGAAGAGCGGTGACGCCACCACCGCCAGCCAGGCCGCCGAGCCGGGCCGCTACCAGACCCTCCCGGAGGCGTGCGGGCTGCCCGCGCGCAGCACCGTGCGCGGGATGCTGCCCGGCGACGGCCAGCACCTCTCGGGCGCCGAGGCCGACAAGGTCTACGGCGGCCAGGCCGACATCACCTACGACACCGACCGCCGGGTCGGCTGCCGCTGGACCCGCGAGACCACCGCCGGCACCCGCCACCTCGCCGTCGACATCCAGCGCGTGGTCTCCTACGACTCCGCGGTCAGCGACGACGACAAGGCGCAGGAGACCTACGACGCCAAGGAGCTGGCCGCGCAGATCCCGGCCGGCGCCACCGGCTCGGCCTCGCCGGGCACCCCGCCGCCCTCCACCGCGAAGCCGCAGGACGCCGAGGCCGACAAGACCGGCAAGGCCGAGAAGCCGAACAAGGCAGGCAAGGCGGACAAGGCGGATGGAAAGGGGAAGGCGGGCAAGGAGTCCGAGGCAGCCGAGCCGAGCGCGGACCCCAGCGGTTCGACGGCTCCGCGCGTGCTGGACGACCTGGGGGACGCGGCGTTCCTCAATGACAAATTGGTCACCGCCGACTCCGGTGTGCACCGTGATGTCACTGTGGTCTTTCGCACGTCGAACGTCATCGTGACGATCGCGTACGACCAGTGGTCCACGGACAAGACGATGTTGCCGGACAGCCAGGAACTGCAGGACAAGGCCCGTTCACTGGCCGGCGAACTGGTCGAGAGCCTCAGCGAATAGTCCGGTTTGAGCGAATAGCCCGAACCGCCCCACGGCGTCGCCGAATACCCGATTCACCCTTCCTTTTCATCAACACGAAACCGTCACACATCCCCCCGCGCCGCGTACCGTGCCCCCTAGCCCCGCCCCGTTCGCGCGGTGGGGCGGCCCGCACGGCCGACCCCACGGCCGGGCCGGGCCGAACCGACGACGACGAACAGCGAAGGAACCATGCACCGTTCAGCCAAGCGCCTCGCCAGCCTTCTCACCTGCGCAGCAGTACCGGTGCTGCTCGTCGCCGGCTGCTCCGGCTCGGACAGCGACAGCTCCGGTGACGCCTCCTCCTCCGCGTCCGCCCCCGGCAAGGCGGGCAAGCCGTCGCCGACCGTCGCGCCCGCGAAGTACAAGCAGCTGCCGAACCCGTGCGAGGCGTTCGCCAAGGGCTCCATCAAGAAGATGCTGCCCAAGGTGAAGGACGCCTCCGGCGAGCAGGGCAAGTCCTCGGACAACTCCGCGCACGGCACCTGCTCCTGGAACAGCTCCGACGAGCAGGGCGTCGACGGCACCCAGTTCCGCTGGCTGGACATCGGCTACCAGCGCTACGACTCCGAGCCGGGCGTCGGCTCCGCCGAGAAGCGGGCCACGGAGTTCTACACCAAGCAGGTCTCCGCCGGTCAGGCCGTCAAGGGCGCCAAGAAGCTGAAGACCGTCAAGACGACCGGCACCGGCGACGAGTCCACCGCGATCACCTACGACGTGAAGAAGGAGGGCAACGACTTCAAGAACACGACGATCGTCGCCCGCCTGTCCAACATCGTCGTCACCCTCAACTTCAACGGCGCGGGCCTGGCCGGTGCGGACGCCCCCAAGGCCGCCGACCTGCTCAAGCAGGCCCAGGCCGCCGCCAAGGAAGCGGTCACCGCCGCCACCAAGGCGAACGCCTGACGCAGCGCACCGCCCCGGCCGCGCTCCCGCCCGGCCGGGGCTGCGGTGATCGCGGCCAACGACCGCACCGGCCCCTTACGCTGCCCCGTCCGCCCTCCCCACCCGGCTCTGTCCACACCGGCACACACGCGCCCGTACGCATGTGCCAGGCTGTCGCTCGCAACAGACCGACGAGAAGGGGTCCCGGGTGGCCGCGCCACTGAAGCTGACACGCACACACCGGATACTCATCGGAGTGGTCATCACCGGTGCGGTGGTCATCGCCGCCATCGGCTTCGCGGGCTCCTACACGGCCGTCCGCGAACTGGCCGTCAAGAAGGGCTTCGGCGACTTCGCCTACTTCTTCCCCATCGGCATCGACGCGGGCATCTGCGTCCTGCTCGCTCTGGATCTGCTGCTGACCTGGATCCGGATGCCCTTCCCGCTGTTGCGGCAGACGGCGTGGGTGCTGACCGTCGCGACGGTCGCGTTCAACGCCGCGGCGGCGTCCGATCCCCTGGGCATGGGCATGCACGCCGTCATCCCGGTGCTGTTCGTCGTCACCGTCGAGGCCGCCCGGCACGCCGTCGGGCGGATCGCCGACATCACGGCGGACAAGCACATGGAGGGTGTGCGCATCACCCGCTGGCTGCTGTCGCCGGTCCCGACGTTCCTGTTGTGGCGGCGGATGAAGCTGTGGGAACTGCGGTCGTACGACGCGGTGATCAAGCTGGAGCAGGAACGGCTGGTGTACCAGGCACGCCTGCGTTCGCGGTTCGGGCGGGGCTGGCGCCGTAAGGCTCCCGTGGAGTCCCTGATGCCGCTGCGGCTCGCCCGGTACGGGGTGCCGCTGGCGGAGACCGCGCCCGCGGGGCTCGCCGCGGCGGGCATCGAACCACAGCTGCTGCCGGCGCCGGAGCGGTCCGCGACGGCTGCTCTGGAGCCGCAGGCCCAGGAGCCGGCCCAGGAGTTGCCGAGCCAGTGGTTCGCGGCGTCGCAGCAGGTGGCGTACCAGGGTGACTACGACCCGACGTACGTCCCGGAGCAGGAGCATCAGCCCGCGTACGACGAGCACGAGCCGGTGCCGGCGCACGGCCAGGTCCCGCTGCCTGCGCCACGTGAGCCGCAGCCCGCTCCGCAGACCGTTCCGGAGCCCGAGCCGCAGATCCCGGTGCCGACCGGCGCCGGTGGAACGCGCCCGCTCGGCAAGGGCATCCCGCAGGCGGACCCGCAGCCTTCCCGGGAGCCGGCCGCGGCCCCCACGGACGAGGACCTCTACCAGGTGTTCCGGCGCTCGATAGAAGGCGAGGGCATGCCGACACCGGGCGCGTTCGCGGCGAACCTGGAGGCGCAGTACGCGATCCGGCTGCCGGCGCGGGACCTGAACCGCTATATGGACCAGTTCAGCGACCGCCTCAACGCGGAGCTGATGGAGGACCACATCGCGTAACGCGCCGCCACATCAGGCTGGTCGGAAGCCGCCCGGTGGCCGCCGCCCGTCCCCGCCCGAACAGCGCCACCACGCCCCGGAGCCCCCCGGGCCCGAACTCCCGCCGGATCCCGGGCAGTTGCCCGCGCCCCCCTCGCAGGCCGCAACGAGGCGCAGGCGCCGGAGAATTCCCGCCTGACCGCACCCCTCAAGCCGACCCCGGCTCGCCCCGCTTCTGCCTGCGCTTCTTGTCCATGTCGCCCCATACGGCCAGCGCGGCGCCGGCCGCGAAGAGGCCGACGTAGGCGATCGACGGCAGTGCGAACCAGTGGGACAGCAGGCCCCAGGCATGGTCGAAGAACGTCTGCCCGATGAATCCCGCCGCGCCCTGGATCATGACGATGAAACCGATGAATCCCCTCATGGCTCCAGCGTGAAGGGTTCGGCCCCGGGGATCCTCCTCCCCGGGGCCGAACCCCTTCTCACCCCTGGGTCGCACGCCCGAGACGGCGTCTACGACTCAGCGGCAGCGGCTCATCGCCGCCACGTCATCCGCCGAGCAGCTTGCGCACCCGGTCGGCGCCGACGGCCAGCAGCAGGGTGGGCAGCCGCGGCCCGGTGTCCCGGCCGACCAGCAGGTGGTAGAGCAGCGCGAAGAACGCACGCTGGGCGGCCTTGAGCTCCGGCGTCGGCTTGGCGTCCGGCTCCAGACCCGCCTGGACCTTCGGCACGCCGTAGACCAGGGTCGTCAGACCGTCCAGCGACCAGTGCTCGTCGAGGCCGTCGAGCAGCAGCCGCAGCGAGCCGCGGGCCTGCTCGTCGAGGGTGGCCAGCAGGTCCTTGTCGGGCTCGTCGCGGACGATGGTGCGCTGGTCGGCCGGCACCTGGGTGGTGATCCAGTACTCGGCCCGGTCGAGCCGGGGCCGGGTCTCGTCCAGGGAGGTGACCGGGTTGGCGGGGTCGAGGTCGCTGAGGATGCGCAGCGTCTGCTCGTCGTGCCCGGCGGTGATGTCCATGACCGAGGCCAGGGTGCGGTACGGCAGCGGGCGCGGGGTGGTCGGCAGCGGGCCGGCCGCGGTGCCGACGGCCCGGACGTAGGCGGCCTCGTCCGCGGGCTGGGCGGCGCCGTCGGCGACCTTGCCCGCCAGCTTGTCCCACTCGTCGTAGAGCCGCTGGATCTCCTGGTCGAAGGCGATCTTGAAGGACTGGTTGGGCTTGCGGCGGGCGTAGAGCCAGCGCAGCAGCGGCGCCTCCATGATCTTCAGCGCGTCGCCCGGGGTGGGCACCCCGCCCTTGGAGGAGGACATCTTGGCCATGCCGCTGATGCCGACGAAGGCGTACATGGGGCCGATGGGCTGGGCGCCGTCGAAGACCTCGCGGACGATCTGGCCGCCGACGACGAAGGAGGAGCCGGGCGAGGAGTGGTCGACACCGGACGGCTCGAAGACCACGCCCTCGTACGCCCAGCGCATCGGCCAGTCGACCTTCCACACCAGCTTGCCGCGGTCGAACTCGCTGAGCCGGACCGTCTCGCCGAAGCCGCACGCCGTGCAGGTGTAGGACAGCTCGGTGGTCTCGTCGTCGTAGGCGGTGACGGTGGTGAGGTCCTTCTCGCACTGCCCGCAGTAGGGCTTGTACGGGAAGTAGCCGGACGAGCCGCCGCTGCCGTCGTCCTCGCTCGCCGCGCCGGAGCCCTCGGCGGCCTCCAGCTCGGCCTCGTCGACGGGCTTCTGGGACTTCCTCGCGGGGCCCTTCTTCGTGCGGTACTGGCCGAGGATCCCGTCGATCTTCGCCCGGTGCTTCATCGCGTGCAGGATCTGCTCGCGGTAGGCGCCGGAGGTGTACTGCTCGGTCTGGCTGATGCCGTCGTACTCCACGCCCAGCTCGGCCAGCGCCTCGATCATCGCGGCCTTGAAGTGCTCGGCCCAGTTCGGGTACGCGGAGCCGGCCGGGGCCGGGACCGAGGTCAGCGGCTTGCCGATGTGCTCGGCCCAGGACTCGTCGACGCCCGCGACGCCCGCCGGGACCTTGCGGTAGCGGTCGTAGTCGTCCCAGGAGATGAGGTGGCGCACCGTGTACCCGCGGCGGCGGATCTCGTCGGCGACCAGGTGCGGGGTCATGACCTCGCGGAGGTTGCCCAGGTGGATCGGGCCGGAGGGGCTCAGGCCCGAGGCGCAGACGATCACCGGGGCGGAGGCGTCCGCCGCGCCCGGTGCGGAAGCACCCGATGTCACGTTGCCCGGGGCGCGGCGCTCCGCCTCGGCAATGACCTCGTCCGCGAACCTGGAGACCCAGTCGGTCTCGGTGCTCTGCTGAGCCACGATCGGCCCTTCCTCTTCCTGGTGGTTTCCGGCTGCGCCCTCTTGCGCCGGATGACGCGCAAAAGCCTGACGGTGCCATTCTCCCAGACACCCGCCGTACGAAAATTCAGTGGTAGTGGCGTGGGATACTCCTTGGCAAACCCATTCCACTCCGACGACACCTCCTCGTAGAAGAGAGTGCAGCTTCATGGCCTCGGTCACTTCCCTCGCAGCCTCCGTCAACCAGCGTGTCGCGGACGCCCTCTCGGCAGCCCTGCCGGAGGCCGGTGCCGCCGACCCGCTGCTGCGACGAAGCGACCGGGCCGACTTCCAGGCCAACGGCATGCTGGCGCTGGCCAAGAAGCTCAAGGGCAACCCCCGGGAGCTGGCGGGCAAGGTCGTGGACGGCATCGACACCGCCGACCTGATCAAGGAGATCGAGGTCTCCGGCCCCGGCTTCCTCAACATCACCGTCGCGGACGAGGCGATCGTCAGGACGCTGGCCGCCCGCGCCGCCGACGGCGACCGGCTCGGCGTGCCGCTGAAGGAGAACCCGGGCGTCACGGTCATCGACTACGCCCAGCCGAACGTGGCGAAGGAGATGCACGTCGGCCACCTGCGCTCGGCGGTCATCGGCGACGCGCTGCGCGGCATGCTCGACTTCACCGGCGAGAAGACGATCGGCCGGCACCACATCGGCGACTGGGGCACCCAGTTCGGCATGCTCATCCAGTACCTGATCGAGAACCCCGGCGAGCTGGCCCCCGCGGCCGACGTCGACGGCGAGCAGGCGATGAGCAACCTCAACCGGGTGTACAAGTCCTCGCGCGCGGTCTTCGACTCCGACGAGGGGTTCAAGGAGCGGGCGCGCAAGCGGGTCGTCGCCCTGCAGTCCGGCGACAAGGAGACCCTCGACCTGTGGCAGCGGTTCGTGGACGAGTCGAAGGTCTACTTCTACTCGGTCTTCGAGAAGCTGGACATGGAGATCCGCGACGAGGAGATCGTCGGCGAGTCGGCGTACAACGACATGATGGCGCAGACCGCGCGGCTGCTGGAGGAGTCCGGTGTCGCGGTGCGCTCCGAGGGCGCGCTCGTCGTCTTCTTCGACGAGATCCGCGGCAAGGACGACCAGCCGGTGCCGCTGATCGTGCAGAAGGCGGACGGCGGCTTCGGCTACGCCGCCTCGGACCTCTCCGCGATCCGCAACCGGGTCTTCGACCTGGCCGCGACGACGCTGCTGTACGTCGTGGACGTCCGCCAGTCCCTGCACTTCCGGATGGTCTTCGAGACGGCCCGCCGGGCGGGCTGGCTCGGCGACGACGTCAAGGCGCACAACATGGGCTACGGCACCGTGCTCGGTGCGGACGGCAAGCCGTTCAAGACCCGTGCGGGCGAGACGGTCCGGCTGGAGGACCTGCTCGACGAGGCCGCCGAGCGGGCGACCGCGGTCGTGCGGGAGAAGGCCGAGAAGGTGGGCCTGAGCGAGGCGGAGATCGTCGAGAACGGGCGGTACGTCGGCATCGGCGCGGTGAAGTACGCCGACCTGTCGACCTCCCCGGCCCGGGACTACAAGTTCGACCTGGACCAGATGGTGTCGCTCAACGGCGACACGTCGGTGTACCTCCAGTACGCCTACGCCCGGATCCAGTCGATCAAGCGCAAGGCCGGCGACACCCGCCCGGCCGCCCACCCCGAGCTGCCGCTGCACCCGGCGGAGCGGGCCCTGGGCCTCCACCTCGACCAGTTCGGCGAGGTGCTCGCCGAGGCCGCGGCGTCCTACGAGCCGCACCGGCTCGCCGCGTACCTGTACCAGCTCGCCTCGCACCTGACCGCGTTCTACGAGAAGTGCCAGGTCGTCAGCGCCGACAACCCCGTCGAGGTGGTCGAGAACCGCCTCTTCCTCGTCGACCTGACCGGCCGCACCCTCCACAAGGGCATGGCCCTGCTCGGAATCCGTACTCCCGAGCGCCTCTGAGGCAGATCTCGCCTAGGCTCCGAAGGCGAACGGCCCCGTACAACCGCGGTGTTGTACGGGGCCGCGCCGTTTTTTCTCCCGGGGAGGGGCATCCAGCGATGTACGAGCACAGCAGGCCCACGACGCACACCGCACCGAGTCGGCGCGCCGCGCTGGGCGCGGGAGCCGGCCTCCTGGCGGCCGGTTTCCTGGCCGCCACCGCCGCACCCGCCGGCGCCGCACCCGCCACCGCGGCCACCCCCGCCGCCGGCCCGCACGCGGCGCTGCGCCGCCTGGAACGCGCGCACCGGGCACGCGTCGGCGCCTTCGCCCACAACACCGCCACCGGCGCGACCGTCGCCTACCGGGCGCACACCCGCTTCGCGATGTGCTCGGCCTTCAAGGCCCTCGCCGTCTCCGCCGTACTGCGCGATCTCGACCAGGACGGCGAGACGCTGGCGCGCCGCATCCACTACACCGCCGACGACCTGGTCAAGGACGGCTCGCCGGTGACGGAGAAGCACGTCGCGACGGGGATGACCGTCGCCGAGCTGTGCGACGCCACGCTGCGCGTGAGCGACAACACGGCCGGCAATCTGCTGCTGCGCGAGCTCGGCGGGCCGACCGCGGTCACCGCCTTCGCCCGTTCCCTCGGCGACCCGGTCACCCGGCTGGACCGCTGGGAGCCGGAGCTGAACACCGCCGAGCCCGGGCGCCGGACGGACACCACCACCCCGTACGCCATCGCCCGCACCTTCGCCCGCCTCCTGGTCGGCGACGCCCTGCCCGCCGCCGACCGCGCCCGGCTGACGGCCTGGATGAAGGCCAACGAGACCAACACCGAGCGCTTCCGCGCCGGTCTGCCCGCGGACTGGGCGGTCGCCGACAAGACGGGCTCCGGCGCGTACGGCACCGGCAACGACGTGGGCGTCGCCTGGACCGCGGACGGCACCCCGATCGTGCTGGCGGTGCTGACCCGCAAGGCGGATCAGGCCGCGACCTACGACAACCCGCTGATCGCGGACGTGACCAGGGTGCTGGCCGGGGCCGTGGCGGGCTGAGGGCGCCGCGCCGACCGGTCGGCACCGTCGACCGGTCGCCACCGTCAGCCGGTCGGCACCGTCAGCCGGTCGGCACGTCCAGATAGGACGGCGCGGCCTTGGACGAGGAGAAGGTGAGCCTGCCGCCCGCGCCGTTCGCATCGCCGTAGAGCGGGTCCTTGGTGTCGACGACCAGCATCAGCCGGTGGCCCTGCGGAACGTCGTACGCGGCGGCCTGCAGGGCGATGTCGGCGGTGACGGGCCGGCCCGCCCGGCCCTCCGGCGCGGTGAACGGCGCATGGGTGATGATGTGCGCCTTGCCGTCGGCGTCGACGTCGAAGAGGTGGGCGATGATCGTCGACCGGGCCGTGGTGGGCGTGTAGGTCAGCCGCAGCTTGGGGGCGCCGCGCAGCCGGGTGGTGGCCTCCACGGGCGCGCCGGTCCACACGGCCGCGTTCTCACGGGAGATGGAGTCGGTCCGGTAGGTCTTGGGCAGGCCCGCCATCTCCGCGTAGCCGGCCGCGAAGACGATCTTGCCCGCGACGCTCGCGGTGGTGTCCTTGCCGGAGGTGATGGGCATCTGCCAGCCGGTGGACGGCGCGGCGCGCAGCACGCCGTCGGTGCGTTCGCGCCCGGGTGCGGCCAGGTTGAGGCGCTGGGTGCCCTCGGTGAACGCGCCCCAGGTGGGCCGGGTTTCGCGCAGCCACGGCCAGTACTTCCACATCACCTGGCTGTTGACCTGGCCCTCGGTGTCGATGCCGTTGCGCTCGCCCTTGAGGAAGCGGTCGAACCAGCGCTTGGCGTCGTTGGTGACGTGGTTGGGCAGGCCGCCCAGCCCGGTCATCTCCGGACCGGCGTGGTCCCCGACGGACAGATCGATCCGCTTGGGCCCGGTCAGGGCGTTGAACGTCTTCAGCGACTGGTTGGAGGGGAACAGCGTCTCGTGCCACGCCTGGGCGTAAAGGACCGGCACTTTGCGCTTGTTGAGCTGCTTGAGGTACGTCTGCGGGGAGCGCTGCTTCGCCCAGGCCAGCGCCTGCGGGATGTTGCGGTTGGCGAGGAGGTCCGCGAATTCCTGGCGGGTGCTCGCGCTGAGCCGCGCGTTGCCCGCGACGAGCCGCAGGGCCCGTACGGAGCCCAGATGCCGGGTGCGGTTCTCGTAGAACGACTCGCCCAGGTCGCCCCAGGTGCTCAGCGCGGCGACCGCGTCCACCCGGGAGTCGTGGGCGGCGATCAGCTGGCTCAGGCCGGAGCCGTACGACAGCCCGGCGAAGCCGACCTTGGTGGTCCGGCCCGGGGCGTGCGCGATGAGGTAGTCCAGCGCCTTGGAGCCGTCCTGGACGTCCAGCGGGCCGCCCGCGTCGACCTCGCCCTCGGAGGAGCCGAAGCCGCGCGCGGAGTAGGCCAGGACGTTGTAGCCGGACAGCGCGTACTTCGTCGCCATGACCGCGTAGGTGTGCCAGCCGAACTGCGTCCAGGGGGACGGCAGGACGATGGCGGGGCGGGGCGCGCCGTCCGGGTGGATCCAGGCGGCGCCGTCCAGCTTGTCGCCGTTGACGCCGGGGATCTTCACCAGCTGGAAGGGCGCCGCGGCCGAGGCCGGGGCGGCCGGAGCCGACGGCCGGGCCTCGGCGGCGACGGCGGGAGTGGCCATGGAAAGGGCAAGCGCGGTGGCCGGGACCACCGCGCATCTGACCAAGCGGGAACGTAACACGTCCGAAGTGCTCTTCTCTTCAGGGGAATTGAGGCGCAGAACCGCTGCGCATGATCATGAATGCGCGCGCCTCGACTCCCCCAAACGGCACCGCCGGGCGAGATGGATCACAGCCGGTGGATCCCGGCCGGTGGATCCCGGCCGGTGGCTCACAGCCCCCGCGCGACCTCCGTCGCCCAGTAGGTCAGGATCATGTTCGCCCCGGCCCGCTTGATGCCGGTCAGCGTCTCCAGGATGGCCTTGTCCCGGTCGATCCAGCCCTTCTCGGCGGCCGCCTCGACCATCGCGTACTCACCCGAGATCTGATACGCCGCCACCGGCACGTCCACCGCTTCCGCGATCTTCGCCAGCACGTCCAGGTACGGCAGCGCCGGCTTGACCATGACCATGTCGGCGCCCTCGTCGAGGTCGAGCGCCAGCTCGCGCAGCGACTCGCGGAGGTTGGCCGGGTCCTGCTGGTAGGTCTTGCGGTCGCCCTTCAGCGACGAGCCCACGGCCTCGCGGAAGGGGCCGTAGAACGCCGACGAGTACTTCGCGGTGTAGGCGAGGATCGAGACGTCCTCGTGGCCGGTCTGGTCCAGCGCGTCGCGGATGACGCCGACCTGGCCGTCCATCATGCCGCTGGGCCCGACGGTGTGCACCCCGGCGTCGGCCTGGACCTGCGCCATCTCGGCGTACCGCTCCAGCGTCGCGTCGTTGTCGACCCGGCCCTGGTCGTCCAGCACACCGCAGTGGCCGTGGTCGGTGTACTCGTCCAGGCACAGGTCCGACATGATCACGAGGTCGTCGCCCACCTCGGCCCGCACGTCCTGGATGGCCAGCTGCAGGATGCCGTCGGGGTCCGTACCGGCCGTCCCCGCGGCGTCCTTCTTCTCGTCGAGCGGCACGCCGAAGAGCATGATCCCCGAGACACCGGCCGCGGCCGCCTCGACCGCGGCCTTGCGCAGCGTGTCGCGGGTGTGCTGGACGACGCCCGGCATGGCACTGATCGGCACCGGTTCGCTGACGCCCTCCCGCACGAACGCCGGGAGGATCAGATCGGAGGGGTGCAGGCGGTACTCCGCGACCATCCGTCGCATGGCCGGGGTGGTACGCAGCCGCCGCGGCCGCGCCCCCGGAAAGCTTCCGTACTTCGTCATACCGCCCACGCTACGCCCGCCCCGCACCCATCCATGCCGACGCCGCGTCGGCCGTACGGGCCGCGGAAACGGCGCCCGTGGTGCGGCAACGCCCCGCACTCAGCGGCCGGGCCCGAGATCGAGTTCGGCCCACACCGTCTTCGACGGCACCGGCCCCTCCACCACACCCCAGCGGTCCGCCAACCCCTCGACGAGCAGCAGCCCGTAACCGGACTCGGCCAGCACGCCACGGACGACGGGCCTGCGGATCGGGAGCCGCTCCCTGCGGGTGTCGGTCACCTCGATACGCAGCGTGCCGGGCGGGGTGAGGACGAGCGCGAGGCGGAAGCTCCGCCCCGGGACGCGCCCGTGCCGCACGGCGTTCGCGGCCAGCTCGGCGACGACGAGCCGGGCCGGGTCGTACGGCATCCCCCACGAGCGCAGCTGCTCGGTGGCCAGAAGCCGGGCCAGCCGGGCACCACGGCGGGTGGCGGACAGCGGTACGCAGAACCGCAGCGGCGGACCGCAGGGCGCGGGGAGGCAAACGGAACTGCTGGTTCGGGTGATGTGTCGGTTCACGTCACACAGCGTGGTCGCGCGTATCTAGCCTGAGAAGGGTCGGCGCCCGTGCCGACGGTGACCGTCCGCCTGCGCTCCGGCCCTGTCCGGGACGTACGGGGTGACGGCGTACGGGCGCCCGGAGTTGGACACGGACGGCTCGGCGGAGGGGCGGCAGACGTGGGTGACTGGGACACCGGGATGGACGACGACGAGGCCGGCGCGGTGATGCGGGCCGTGGCTCGGCAGGTGAAGCTGTGGCGGGAGGCGGCCGGCCTGACCCAGACGGAGTTCGGCGCGGCCATCGGCTACGGCGAGGAGCTGGTCTCCTCCGTGGAACGGGGCCGCCGCATCCCCCGCCCGGAGTTCCTGGACCGGGCGGACGAGGTCCTGGGCGCGGGCGGCAAGATCGCGGCGCTGAAGGCGGATGTGGCGGAGATCCGGTACCCGAAGAAGGTACGCAACGTAAAGAAGCTGGAAGCCGAGGCGGTGGAGATCTGCTCCTACAACAACTCGGTCATCGACGGCCTGTTGCAGACAGAGGAGTACGCGCGTGCGGTGTTCGGCGCCCGACGGCCGCCGTTCACCGAGGAAGAGCTGGAACAACGTGTCGCCGCACGCCTGGCTCGGCAAAGGGTCATCGACCCCGCAACAGCACGGCCGGTTTTCAGCTTTGTTCAGTGCGAGGCGACGCTACGCCGCCTCATCGGGGGCAAGATGACGATGCGGCGACAACTCGAACGTCTGTTGGAGGTGGGCCGGTTGAGGAACATCGACCTTCAAGTCCTGCCTCTCGCCCGGGAGGAGAACTCGGGCCTCGGAGGGCCGTTCCGGTTGCTCAACCTCAGGGACGGAAAGACGGTCGGGCTGAACGAAGTGCAGCTCACCAACCGCGTGATCACGGACCCAAGAGAGACCACCGTCCTCGACATGCGCTATGGGATCATCCGGGCGCAGGCTCTCACCCCCCGGGAGTCGCTGGCCTTCATCGACAAAGTGCTGGGAGAGACATGACCCTCAAGCCCTCTGGCGGAGCCGGTTCCGGTCTGGAGTGGATAAAGAGCAGCTACAGCACGGACGACGGCCCTTCCTGCGTCGAAGTCGCGTGGACCAAGAGCAGCTACAGCACAGACGAAGGCCCCGACTGCGTCGAAGTCGCCACCTGCCCGGACACCATCCACATCCGCGACTCCAAGAACCCCGACGGCCCCCGGCTCACCTTCGCCCCGGCTGCCTGGGCCGACTTCCTGCCGTACGCCGCCAGGAAGTAACGCAGAAGGGCGCCCCCAAGACGAGGGCGCCCTTCCTGCTTCGTTCCCGCTACCGCTCAGCTACGGGCCCGCCGGCGCGAGCCCGGTCGCCGCTCGCTGGGGCGGGTGACCGGGTCACCGGCGTCGATCGCTGCGTCGCGCCGTGCCGCGCCGAAGTCCGCGAGGGCCTCGGCCAGCTTGTGCACCGACGGCTCCGGCGACATGACGTCCACCCGCAGCCCGTGCTCCTCGGCGGTCTTGGCGGTGGCCGGGCCGATGCAGGCGATCACCGTCACGTTGTGCGGCTTGCCGGCGATGCCGACGAGGTTCCGCACCGTCGACGAGGACGTGAACAGCACCGCGTCGAAGCCACCGCCCTTGATCGCCTCCCGGGTCTCGGCCGGCGGCGGCGAGGCGCGCACGGTCCGGTAGGCGGTGACGTCGTCGACCTCCCAGCCCAGCTCGATCAGGCCCGCCACCAGCGTCTCGGTGGCGATGTCGGCGCGCGGCAGGAAGACCCGGTCGATCGGGTCGAAGACCGGGTCGTAGGGCGGCCAGTCCTCCAGCAGCCCGGCGGCGGACTGCTCGCCGCTCGGCACCAGGTCGGGCTTCACACCGAAGGCGACCAGGGCCTTGGCGGTCTGCTCGCCGACCGCGGCGACCTTGATCCCGGCGAAGGCGCGGGCGTCGAGCCCGTACTCCTCGAACTTCTCCCGCACCGCCTTGACGGCGTTGACCGAGGTGAAGGCGATCCACTCGTAGCGGCCGGTGACCAGGCCCTTGACCGCGCGCTCCATCTGCTGCGGGGTGCGCGGCGGTTCGACGGCGATCGTCGGGACCTCATGCGGCACCGCGCCGTACGAGACGAGCTGGTCGGAGAGCGACGCGGCCTGCTCCTTCGTACGCGGCACGAGCACCCGCCAGCCGAAGAGCGGCTTGGACTCGAACCACGAAAGGCGGTCGCGCTGCGCGGCGGCACTGCGCTCACCGACCACGGCTATGACCGGCTGGCCGCCGTCGGCCGAGGGCAGCACCTTGGCGGCCTTGAGCACCTGGGCGATGGACCCGAGGGTGGCGGTCCAGGTGCGTTGGCGGGTGGTGGTGCCGGCGACGGTGACGGTCATCGGGGTGTCCGGCTTGCGGCCCGCGGAGACCAGTTCGCCGGCGGCCGCGGCAACCGTGTCGAGGGAGGTGGAGACCACGGCGGTGGCGTCGCTGGTGCCCAGCTCGGCCCAGCAGCGGTCGTCCGCGCAGCGGGCGTCGACGAAGCGCACGTCGGTGCCCTGCGCGTCGCGCAGCGGCACACCGGCGTACGCGGGCACGCCGACGGCCGCGGCGATGCCGGGCACCACCTCGAAGACGATGCCCTCGGCGGCGCAGGCCAGCATCTCCTCGGCGACGTTGCCGTCCAGGCCGGGGTCACCGGTGACCGCACGCACGACCCGCTTGCCCGCGCGGGCGGCCGTCATGACAAGATTGGCGGTGTCCCGAAGGGCGGAAACGCCGTTCGGGGAGACGGGGCTTGACGCCTCGTCAGCTGCCGCCTGCAGTGGTGTGTCCACGTGTGCACGCGCATGCGCACGCACGACGTCCAGCACCTGCGGGTCGGCGATCAGTACGTCCGCGGAGGCCAGCGCCTCCACGGCACGCAGCGTCAGCAGACCCGGGTCTCCCGGCCCGGCACCCAGGAAGGTGACCTGACCGGAGGCGGAGTGGTTTGGGGCGGTGGGGTTCAAAGTGCTCGCTCCCCCATAAGACCGGCCGCACCCTTCGCGAGCATCTCGGCGGCGAGTTCCCGACCCATGTTCTGCGGGGTCGAGACATCATCGGGAGAGGCGGGTACGTGCCCGGTGGTGGACATCTGCACCAGCGTGCTGCCGTCGGTCGAGCCGACGACACCGCGCAGGTGCAATTCGGTGACAGCCTGCTCGTCGGCCTTGGGGCCTCCCCTGCTCGAACGAAGTCGAGCGCTCGGGGAGAGTTCGGCCAGCGCTCCGACGGGTGCGGAACAGCCGGCCTCCAGGGCGGCGAGCAGGGAACGCTCGGCGGTCACGGCGGCCCGGGTGTCCGGGTCGTCGAGATCGGCGAGCGCGGCGACGAGGTCTGCGTTGGCCGCAGCACACTCGATCGCCAGTGCCCCCTGGCCGGGGGCGGGCAGAACCACGTCGGGCGACAGCAGCTGCGTCGCCTCGTCGATGCGGCCGATCCGGGTGAGTCCGGCGGCGGCCAGTACGACCGCGTCCAGTTCGCCCTTCTCGACGAAACCGATGCGGGTGTCGATGTTCCCGCGTATCGGCACGGTCGTAACGCGCCGGCCCAGCGACCTGGCCCAGGCGTTGAGCTGCGCCATCCGCCGGGGGGAGCCGGTGCCTATGCGGGCGATCCGGTCCGGGTCGGCGGTCAGCTCCTCGAAGGTGAGGCCGTCCCTGGCGATCAGCGCGTCACGGGGGTCCTCCCGTACGGGGATCGCGGCCAGGGCGAGGGTCTCGGGCTGCGTGGTGGGCAGGTCCTTGAGCGAGTGGACGGCGAAGTCGATGTCCCCGGCGAGCAGCGCGTCGCGCAGCGCGGAGACGAAGACGCCGGTGCCGCCGATCTGCGCGAGGTGCTCGCGGGAGGTGTCGCCGTAGGTGGTGATCTCCACCAGCTCGACGGGGCGGCCGGTCAGCTCGCGCACCGCCTCGGCGATCTGTCCGGACTGGGCCAGGGCGAGCTTGCTGCGCCGTGTGCCCAGCCTGAGGGCTCTGTCAGTGCTGTCGTTCATGACCGCTCCCGTGCATCGTGGCTGCCGCCGCGCGTGTCGGCCCGGCTGACGGCGGCAACCGTCTGGGGGTCGAGGTCGAAGAGTTCGCGCAGCGCGTCGGCGTACCCGGCGCCGCCGGGCTCGCTGGCGAGCTGCTTGACCCGCACGGTGGGCGCGTGCAGGAGTTTGTCGACGACCCGGCGCACGGTCTGGGTGATCTCGGCGCGCTGCTTGTCGTCCAGGTCGGGAAGGCGGCCGTCGAGCCGGGCGATCTCACCGGCGACGACGTCCGCGGCCATGGTGCGCAGGGCGACCACGGTCGGGGTGATGTGGGCGGCGCGCTGGGCGGCGCCGAAGGCCGCGACCTCGTCGGAGACGATGCCGCGCACCTTGTCCACGTCGGCCGCCATCGGAGCGTCGGCGGAGGCGTCGGCCAGCGACTCGATGTCGACGAGGTGCGCGCGCTCGATGCGGTGCACCGCGGCGTCTATGTCGCGCGGCATGGCCAGGTCGAGCAGCGCCAGCGGCGCCTCGCGGCCCTCCAGCGCGGCCGCGACCAGTTCGCCGCCGAGGACCAGGCCGGTCGCGCCGGTGCAGGAGACCACGATGTCGGCGACCGCCAGCTCGTGCTCGACACAGCTCATCGCCGCGGCCCGGGCGCGCAGCCCGCTCGCGGCGCCGGGCCCGCCCGGCTCGGTGAGGATCGTCACGAGCCGCTCGGCGCGCGCCACCGTACGGTTGGCGACCGCCAGCTCGCCGATGCCGGCCCGCACCAGGGTGGTGGCGGCCAGCGACGACATCGAACCGGCGCCGATGACCAGCGCCCGCTTGCCGCGCGCCCAGTCCTCGACGTCCTGTCCGGCGGCCAGCTGCTCCAGGCCGAAGGTGACCAGCGACTGGCCGGCCTTGTCGATGCCGGTCTCGCTGTGGGCGCGCTTGCCTACCCGCAGGGCCTGCTGGAACAGGTCGTTCAGCAGCCGCCCGGCGGTGTGCTGCTCCTGGGCGACGGCCAGCGCGTCCTTGATCTGGCCGAGGATCTGGCCCTCGCCGATGACCATCGAGTCCAGGCCGCAGGCCACCGAGAACAGGTGGTGGACGGCGCGGTCCTCGTAGTGGACGTAGAGGTAGGGGGTGAGCTCCTCCAGGGCGGCACCGCCGTGGCGCGCCAGGAGGGTGGACAGCTCGGCGACACCGGCGTGGAACTTGTCCACGTCGGCGTAGACCTCGATGCGGTTGCAGGTGGAGAGCACCGCGGACTCGGTGACCGGCTCGGCCGACACCGCGTCCTGCAGCAGCTTGCCGCGCGCCTCCGGGGCGAGCGCGGCCCGCTCCAGCACGCTCACCGGCGCGCTGCGGTGGCTCAGTCCGACAACGAGGAGGCTCATGCCGGCATCACGGCGGGGACGTCCCCGTCCGGTCCCTTGCGGTCGCCGCTGACGGCAGCGGCGGCGGCGTCGCCGACGGCGGCCACACGGTCGGCCGGGGCCGCGGCGCCGCTCTCGGGGCCGCCCTCCTCGCCCGCCTTGCGCTGCTCGTGGAAGGCGAGGATCTGCAGCTCTATCGACAGGTCGACCTTGCGCACGTCGACCCCGTCGGGGACGGTCAGCACGGTCGGCGCGAAGTTGAGGATCGAGGTGACGCCGGCGGCGACCAGGCGGTCGCAGACCTGCTGGGCGGCCCCGGCCGGCGTGGCGATCACGCCGATCGAGACGCCGTTGCTCTCGATGATGTGCTCCAGCTCGTCGGTGTGCTGGACCGCGATACCGGCGACGGGCTTGCCGGCCATGGCCGGGTCGGCGTCGATCAGCGCGGCGACGCGGAAGCCCCTGGAGGCGAAGCCGCCGTAGTTGGCGAGGGCGGCGCCGAGGTTACCGATACCGACGATCACAACCGGCCAGTCCTGGGTCAGGCCCAGTTCCCGCGAGATCTGGTAGACGAGGTACTCCACGTCGTAGCCGACGCCCCGGGTCCCGTAGGAGCCCAGGTAGGAGAAGTCCTTCCGCAGCTTGGCGGAGTTGACCCCCGCCGCCGCCGCGAGCTCCTCGGAGGAGACCGTGGGCACCGAGCGCTCGGAGAGCGCGGTCAGTGCGCGCAGATACAGCGGAAGCCTGGCGACGGTGGCCTCGGGAATCCCTCGGCTTCGGGTCGCCGGTCGGTGAGTTCGGCCAGTTGCCACGGTGCTCCTGCGGGTAGAGCGGGGCTGCGGGCGCCCGTACGGAACCCGACCGCCCTGTCCACTGCAGGCTATGTCTTTGTGAACGCGTGCACAAAGATGGTGTCCGTTTTGCCCGGCCAAAGTGATGGGGGTCACGCGGCTTTTACGGGCCTTCGCGGAACCAACTCCCACGTCACACCGTTCACTCGCGCCGCTCGTGAAACACGGCAGCACCGACGGGAGCACGGGCCCTCACTCCTCACCGCTATACCCCCACACACCGACAAATCGCCCACCGATGGTAGTCGACCCGCGCCCCCGGGAGCACCGCCCGCGACCCGGCACAATGGGCTCCATGGCCCCTCTGTTCAGCCGCAGCCCCCGCAAGAGCCCCGCCGACCGGATGGTCACCCTCGTCGGCAAGCCGGGCTGCCACCTGTGCGACGACGCGCAGGCGGTGATCGAGCAGGTGTGCGCCGAGACGGGCGCGTCCTGGGAGAAGAAGGACATCACCGAGGACGCCGAGCTGCACCGCAAGTACTGGGAGCAGATTCCGGTCGTCCTGATCGACGGCGCCCAGCACGACTTCTGGCGCGTCGACCCCAAGCGGCTGCGTACGGCCCTGGGCGCCTGAGCCCCCCGGACACCGGCAGGAACGCCCCGCGGATGGCCGTAACGCAACCGTCCGCCGCGCAAGGTCTCGCGGACACGCGCCCGTAACCGGAACCCCCGAACAAACTGGCTACGCTAGCGCCATGTCCCTCCCGTCTCCCGACCAGCACCCCGGCAGGAGTCCCCACGGGACGCCCTCCGGCGCCTCCAGCGCCCGCCGGTCCGGCTGGAGGCCCTCCGGGGCGCTCTTCCCGCTGGGCTGGTTCCCGCGCCGCCGACAGCCCACCACGGCCCGCAGCGTGCTCGCCGGCGAGGCCGCCGCCGAGGCCGCCCGCAAGACCTCACAGGAGGCCGAGGAGGCCCAGGCCGCCGAGGCGACCCCCGCCGAGCCGGAGTTCCCGGTCGTCGGGGACACCGCGGCCGCCGCCTTCTTCGACCTCGACAACACGGTCATGCAGGGCGCCGCGCTCTTCCACTTCGGCCGCGGCCTGTACAAGCGGCACTTCTTCCACAAGCGCGATCTGGCCCGCTTCGCCTGGCAGCAGATCTACTTCCGGCTGGCCGGCTCGGAGAACCCCGAGCACATGGCGGACGTCCGCAACAGCGCGCTGTCCATCGTCCAGGGCCATCGCGTCGCCGAGTTGATGTCCATCGGCGAGGAGATCTACGACGAGTACATGGCCGAGCGCGTCTGGCCCGGCACCCGCGCGCTCGCCCAGGCGCACCTCGACGCCGGCCAGAAGGTCTGGCTGGTGACCGCGGCCCCGGTCGAGACCGCGACGATCATCGCCCGCCGGCTCGGCCTGACCGGCGCGCTGGGCACCGTCGCCGAGTCCGTCGGCGGCGTCTACACGGGCAAGTTGGTCGGCGAGCCGCTGCACGGCCCGGCCAAGGCCGAGGCGGTGCGCGCACTGGCCGCGGCCGAGGGCCTGGACCTGTCGCACTGCGCCGCCTACAGCGACTCCGCCAACGACATCCCGATGCTCTCGCTCGTCGGGCACCCCTACGCCATCAACCCCGACAGCCGGCTGCGCAAGCACGCCCGGGCGCACGGCTGGCGGCTGCGCGACTACCGCACCGGCCGCAAGGCGGCCAGGATCGGCATTCCGGCGGCGGCCGGAGTGGGCGCCCTGGCGGGCGGTGCCGCCGCCGCGGTCGCCCTGCAGCGCCGCCGCCGCTGACCAGGCGTGATCGCCGGGCGGCGGCGGGGACCATCCACCCTCCCTACCCCCTCCGCCGCCCCGTCAGTCCCGTTGCTTGCAGTCAGCCACAACACGCCCTCCAACCAGGCAGATTGCACACCCTTCCGATCAAAAGTTGCTCAGTATTCGATACTTGATCTGCCACCAACCCGGCACGGACCGTAAGTAATCGATGATTTGAGCAACTGGGTGTAGCGCTGCCTGTACGAAGCGTTATTCTCCTCAGACGCAATCCGGAACCCACACGTCCCTACGACGAGTGAACGGTCCCGCACTGCACGTGATGGAAGCTCTGCCTCTGGGAGTCCCGTGTACCCACACGTCGGGGTTGACGCCTCGGGCCTGGCTACGCTGCGTACGACACTCGTCGACCACCTGCGCAGTTTCGTCCCCACCGCGTACGCCGTCCCCGCATTCGCCTCAACCGTCCCCGCCTCCGGACACTGCTACGCCCTGGCCGACGGGAGTGCCGCGGTCAGCAAGCCCACCGCCGGCCGGACCCGCCGCTCGGGCGCCGGCACGACCACCGCCCGACGCCCCGCCGACAGCGACAGCCGTCGCATGATGGACCTCGTCGAACGAGCCCAGGCCGGCGAGGCCGAGGCTTTCGGCCGCCTCTACGACCAGTACGCCGACACGGTCTACCGCTACATCTACTACCGCGTGGGCGGCCGCGCCACGGCCGAGGATCTCACCAGCGAGACCTTCCTGCGCGCCCTGCGCCGCATCGGCACCTTCACCTGGCAGGGCCGCGACTTCGGCGCCTGGCTGGTGACCATCGCCCGCAACCTCGTCGCCGACCACTTCAAGTCCTCGCGCTTCCGCCTGGAAGTGACCACCGGAGAGATGCTCGACGCCAACGAGGTCGAGCGCAGCCCCGAGGACTCGGTCCTCGAATCCCTCTCCAACGCCGCCCTGTTGGAGGCGGTACGCAAGCTCAACCCCCAACAGCAGGAATGCGTCACGCTGCGCTTTCTGCAGGGCCTCTCGGTCGCCGAGACCGCCCGCGTCATGGGCAAGAACGAGGGCGCGATCAAGACCCTCCAGTACCGCGCCGTACGCACCCTGGCGCGCCTCCTGCCCGAAGACGCCCGCTGACCCGACCCACCCCCGCCCCACCCCCCCGTACGCCCCTCTTCCGACCGCCCGCACGCCGCTCTTCGCTCACGTTTGGTGACCGGCCATGACCGGTCGGTCAGATCATCGTGAGTGCGTAACCCGAGTGCCGAGCCGCTCGTTGTGCGGGATGCAGGCTCCATGCGGTCACGCCATGCCCGCTGCCTCTCACTCGATCGAGTGGCCGTGGACAATCGGCGTGCAACCGTCCGGTCCGTCTGGATAGTCAAAGCCAGTCCGGGGAGTCGAGCGGGATGACGAGAGGAGGTGCCGCCCGTGATCGCGAATGTCTCGGTGCACCGGCGGGCCAACGCCTTCGCCCAGGCCCTGGAGGACCAGGTCCTCAAGGGTGCGGCGGCCGAGGACCAGGTCGATAATCCGGCGCAGGCGCCGGGCGAAGCACGGCTGTTGGCGGTCGCCGACGGCCTCGGGAAGCTCCCGAGGCCGGAGATGGCCACCGAGGTCAAGACTGTCCAGCGCGCACAGCTCCTGGCCGCGATGGAGGCCGCCTTCGCCGAAGGCGCTCCGTCCGACGGGGTCGGGGCACCCGAGCAGCGTGAACACAGGGGCGCGCACCGCGCCAAGAAATCGATCGGCCGGCTACGGCCGCGCTCCCGCCTCTCCAAGGGGCTGGCCGCGGGCGGTCTGACGGTCGGCGTCGCGGCCGGAGCCTTCAGCGGCGTCGCCGCCGCCAGCTCCGACGCCCTCCCGGGCGACTCCCTGTACGGCCTCAAGCGCGGCATGGAGGACCTCAAGCTCGGCATGGCCGACGACGACTCCGACCGCGGTCGGCTCTATCTGGACCAGGCATCCACCCGCATGATGGAGGCCCGCCGACTGATGGAGCGGGGCCGGGTCGCCCATCTCGACCACGAGTCGCTCGGCGAGGTCCGCAAGGCGCTCTCCGGCGTCAAGCACGATGCCGGCGAGGGGCACCGCCTGCTGCACCAGGCGTATGAGCGCGATGGCTCGCTCGGCCCCATCCAGGCGCTGAACTCCTTCACCAAGTCCCATCGCGGCACGTGGTCGCAGCTGCGCGACCGGCTCCCGCTGCAGCTCATGGACGTCCGCGACGAGGTCAGTTCGGTCTTCGACGCCATAGACCAAGAGGTCGGTCCGCTGCGTTCGCTGCTGCCCCCCGCCCCGGACGGCAAGAACCACCCGCACGACCCGCCGGCCTCCGCGGGCGCCGACTCCGGCCACGACGGCCGCCCGGCACCGTCCGGCAGCCGGGCCCGCTCCGGCGAGCACGCGGGAGGCTCGCACGCCCCGCGCCCGTCGTCCTCACCGTCCCAGGAAAGCGGTCTGCTCGGCGGCGGTACGGGCGGACTGCTCGACCCGCCGGCCAAGGGCAGCAGCCCGTCGCCGCACGACGGCGGCAAGGGCCACGTCGCCGACAGCCGGCCCGACGTCACCCTTCCGCCGCTGCTCCCGGGGCTGCTCCCCCGTCTGGGCATCGACGGCGAGGACCTCTCGAAGTAGCTCGGGCGGCCCGGCGCGGCGGCGCTCGGTGTTCTCTCAGAAGAACACCGAGCGCCGCTGCACGAGCAGCTTGTACAGGGTGTGCTGAATCGTTTCCCGCACCTGGTCGGTCAGGTTGAACATCAGCATCGGATCGTCCGCCGCCTCCGGCGGATAGCCGTCCGTCGAGATCGGCTCGCCGAACTGGATCGTCCACTTCGTCGGGAGCGGCACCGCGCCCAGCGGCCCCAGCCAGGGGAACGTCGGCGTGATCGGGAAGTACGGCAGCCCCAGCACCCGCGCCAGCGTCCTGGCGTTCCCGATCATCGGGTAGATCTCCTCCGCGCCCACGATCGAGCACGGCACGATCGGCACCCCGGCTTTCAGCGCCGTCGACACGAAGCCGCCCCGCCCGAAGCGCTGCAGCTTGTAGCGGTCCGCGAAGGGCTTGCCGATGCCCTTGAAGCCCTCCGGCATCACCCCCACGATCTCGCCGCGCTCCAGCAGCCGCTCTGCGTCCTCGGCGCAGGCCAAGGTGTGCCCCGCCTTGCGCGCCAGCTCGTTTATCACCGGCAGGACGAACACCAAGTCGGCCGCCAGCAGCCGCAGATGGCGCTGCGCGGGGTGGTTGTCGTGCACCGCGACCTGGAGCATCAGCCCGTCCAGCGGCAGCGTCCCGGAGTGGTTGGCGACGATCAGCGCCCCGCCGTCGGAGGGGATGTTCTCGACGCCCTTGACCTCGACCCGGAAGTACTTCTCGTAGAACGGCCGCAGCAGCGACATCAGGACCTGGTCGGTCAGCTCTTCGTCGTAGCCGAAGTCGTCGACCTCGTAGTCGCCGGTGATCCGGCGGCGCAGGAAGGCCAGCCCGCCCGCGATCCGCTCCTCCAGGGTCCGCGGGCTCGGCGGCGGGGGCGCCGCCGGCGGGTGCTCGGTCCGCGCTTCCGGGACGGGCGCCAGCGCCGATCCGCGCCCCGCGCGACCGGCCCGCCGGGCCTTTCTGCGCGCCCGAGGCTCCTCGCCGAAGGGAATGACCTTGGCGTCCGCCATCGTGGGTGAACTCCTCACTGGGTCGGGCCGCTGGGTGCGGGCAGCAGGCCGGCGAGCCGGTCGACGGTACGGGCGAGGGACTCGGGCGGCAGCAGCCCGGGTCCGCGGCTGCGGGCGAATTCCGCGAAGGCCCCCGCCGTCGTGTACTTCGGGTGGAAGCCCAGTGTCTCGCGCATCTGCGTCGTCTCGACGACCCTGCCGTGCGTGAGCAGCCGGATCTGTTCCGGCGAGAAGTCCGTGATGCCGATGGACCGCAGCGCCGTACCGGCCCAGGTCACGGTCGGCAGGAACAGCGGCAGAGTGGGCCGCCCCAGCCGCCGGGAGGTCTGCGACAGCAGCAGGACGCCGTCGCCGGCGATGTTGAAGGTGCCGCTGTTGAGGGTGCCGCGGCGGGGCGCGGCGGCGGCGTTCCGCAGCACCTCGATGGCGTCGTCCTCGTGGACGAACTGCAGCCGCGGGTCGTAGCCGAGGACGGTGGGCAGCACGGGCAGCGAGAAGTACTCGGCGAGCGGGGAGTCCGCGCACGGCCCGAGGATGTTGGCGAAGCGCAGTACGCACACCGCCACATCGGGCCGGCGCCGCGCGAAGCCGCGTACGTACCCCTCGACCTCGACGACGTCCTTGGCGAAGCCACCGCTCGGCAGCGACTTCGGCGTGGTGGTCTCGGTGAAGACGGCGGGGTCGCGGGACGCGGAGCCGTAGACGCTGGTGCTGGACTTGATGACCAGCCGCTGCACGTTCGGGGCCTTCTGGCAGGCGCCGAGCAGCTGCATCGTCCCGATGACGTTGGTCTCCTTCACCGAGGAGCGGCCGCCGCGCTTGCCCAACGGCGTGCCGTTGATGTCCATGTGGACGACGGTGTCGACACCCGTCTCGGCCAGGACCCTGGCGATCGCCGGATGCCGGATGTCGGCCTTGAGGAATTCCGCGCCCCCCAGATGGTGCTCCGGTGGCACGGCGTCGACCCCGATCACCCGGTCGACGTCGGGATCTCGCTGGATCCGGCGGACGAACCGGCCGCCCAGCTGCCGTGCGACTCCCGTGACGAGCACGACCTTGCCCAAGATCAGCCCTTCCTTCCCGCCGCGACTTCCCCTGGCCCAGCTGTGCCGACCACGCTAGCCGGTCGGTGTTGCGCTGTGATGACCGCGGGATGCCCGCGGCGACATTTCCGTCCGACCACCGTCCATACGGCCCACAAACACCGCAGCCCCCCGTCGCACACAGGCGATGGGGGGCTGCGAAATCGCGATCAGCGCCGCTTACTTCTTGTTACGACGCTGAACACGGGTGCGCTTGAGCAGCTTGCGGTGCTTCTTCTTGGCCATCCGCTTGCGCCGCTTCTTGATAACAGAGCCCACGACTACCCTCGCTCACTTCGAATCACTCGGTGCGGGGCGTCCGAGCCCACACTACCTACATCGGGCCAGCCTACCCGGCGCCGGGCGAACGGCGTAATCCGAGGGTCGGCGAGGGACCCGTCAGGCTGATTCCACCCCCACATAGGACTCACGGAGATAGTCGTGAACGGCCTGCTCCGGAACCCGGAAAGACCTCCCCACGCGGATAGCGGGCAGATGACCGCTGTGCACCAGGCGGTACACGGTCATCTTGGACACTCGCATCACCGTGGCGACTTCCGCCACTGTCAGGAACACGACCTCGTTCAGAGGCCTCTGGTCTGCAGCCATGCCACACCTGCACCTTCCGCATAAGACGGTCACCGGCTTCCCCTCCGGTGACTCTTCGTCGCTATGCGCTCACTCCCCAGATTAGGGGCGGGTGATGCGAGTGGGGAAGAGGAGCAGCGAACTGCCGCCTAACGTGACAGATACGCCCGATTGAGTACATAACGGATCAGCGGTCGGTAGGACGCCGTCCGGGCGGCGTCGTCGACAGGCACCACCTCGGCCACCCGTCCCTCCGCCTGCCCGACGAACAGCGCCGGGTCGTCCGTATCGGCCAGCCCGATCGCCTCGATGCCCAGTTGACCTGCCCCGCAGACCCAGCCGTGGTCCCCGATCACCAGCCCCGGCAGCGGCCCTCCGGCGGCCGCCGCGGCCCCCAATGCGGTCCGTACGGGGAGCGGCGAATGGGTGTGTACGCCCCCCACCCCGGGCGCGCCCCGCACGCCGGTTTCTCGCATCAGCGCGACTCCCCGTACGTAGTCCAGGACGCGGGTGCGTACGCCGAACCGGGTCGCTATGTCGACACGGGAGCCATACGCCGGGGTGAGTACGGGGCAGCCCGCCGCCGAGAGGGCGTCTGCCAGGGCGGCGTAGAACTCCAGCAGCCGGTGCGGATGGCCGGTGCCGAGCAGCACCGGTGCCCGACGGCCGGCAGCCGCGCCAATGCGGTCGGCGAAGCGGTCGAGAGCCGCGATCGTACGGTCCGGGTCGATCACATCCGGTCCGGACGTGTGCGCGGGGTCGACCTCAACCCCGCACTTCTGCCCCATCAGTCGCAGTACTTCACCAAGCGGCCAGTCCCGTTCGGGATCCAGCCCCAGCAGCACCCGCGGATCCCGCGCCGCGAAGAGCCGGTATCGCCCAAGGCTCTTCTCCCGCATGGTCGCGATCGTCCCCGCGAGCCGCGCCTCGACCAGATGCGCCCGCAGTTCCCCGGTGCCCAACACGGGCCCCATGCTGTCCCGTTGGCCGCCCTACGGTTGCCCCAACCGACGGGTAATCACACCTCCGAGGCAACGGATGCGCCGGCACGGCTGATGGACCGGCCAACCGGACGGCTTGAACCAGCCACCTCCTCGGGCACACGCGTTGCCACAAACCCGGGCCTTGACCGGCCATCTTCCCGGGCGCACGCGCTGCCGCAAACCTCGGCCCTGGCCAGCCGTCTCCTCAGGCACCCGCTCTGACGAGCCGTCTGCTCAAGCGCGCACCTTGCCCGGCCCCCTGCCCCGACCGCGGACCGAACCCGGGAATACCCCCCGAACCCCCCACGTTGTGGCCCCGCAGGGGGCGCTCGCATCCCCTACGGGATCTGTTCGCCCCACCCCTAAGGCAGCAACCCGTGCGCCGGAAACACCGCCCGGCGTGTCGCCAGCACCGCCTGGTCCAGCCGGTCGGCCGGGTCGTAGCCGTCGTCGACGAAGTTCCGCCAGCTCGGCGTACGCCCGTCCGTCATCCGCTGCGGCGCCAACTGCCGTGTCCGGCGGAACACTTCGTGCCGCCATGCTTCCGGCACCATCGAGCCCGGGTCGATCGGCCGGCCCGCCGCGATCGCCGTCAGATGCGTCCAGCTGCGCGGCACCACGTCCACCACCGCATAGCCCCCGCCACCGAGCGCGACCCACCGCCCGTCCGCGAGCTCATGCGCCAGCTCATGGCACGCCTCGGCCACCATCCGCTGCGCGTCCAGGCTCACCGCGAGATGCGCCAGCGGATCCTCGAAGTGGGTGTCCGCACCGTGCTGCGTCACGATCACCTGCGGCCGGAAGGCCCGCAGCAGCTCCGGCACCACCGCGTGAAAGGCCCGCAGCCAGCCCGCGTCCCCGGTCCCGGCCGGCAGCGCCACATTGGCCGCGCTGCCCTCCGCGCCCTCCCCGCCGGTCTCCTCCGCCCAGCCGGTCTGCGGGAAGAGCGTCCGCGGATGCTCGTGCAGCGAGATCGTCAGTACCCGCGGGTCCTCCCAGAACGCCGCCTGCACCCCGTCGCCGTGGTGCACATCCACATCCACGTACGCGACCCGCTCGGCGCCCAGCTCCAGCAACCGGGCGATCGCCAGCGACGCGTCGTTGTAGATGCAGAAGCCGGACGCGCCGCCCGGCATGGCGTGGTGCAGCCCGCCGGCGAAGTTCACCGCATGCGCCGCGCCACCGCGCCAGACGGCCTCCGCCGCGCCGACCGACTGCCCGGCGATCAGCGCCGACGCCTCGTGCATCCCCGCGAACGCCGGATCATCGGCCGTGCCCAGCCCGTACGACGGGTCCGCGGCCGCAGGGTCGGCCGAGGCCCGGCGGACGGCCGCGATGTAGTCCTCACGATGCACCAGTCGCAGGGTGGAGTCCCCGGCCGGCTTGGCCGCGACCACCTCCAGCGGCCCCCGGTCGAGCTCGTACGCCTCCACCAAACGCATGGTCAGCGCGAGCCGGACCGGGTCCATCGGATGCCCGGACCCGAAGTCGTAGCCCGTTACTGCCTCATCCCACATCAGCTGTGCGCGGCCGCTCATGGCCGTCACCGTATCGGGCCTCCGGCCCCCCGAACGAGCGGGCATACACGAGCGTCACCAGCACCAGTGCCATCGGAACGAGCATCGCCCCCCGATAGCTCCAGGCATCGCCGAGCGCACCCACCAGCGGAGAACCGATCAAGAACCCGACATAGTTGAAAATGTTCAGCCGCGCGACGGCCCTATCCGAAGCTCCGGCGCCCTGCTTCTCAAAGGCGTACCGCCCCGCCGCCGCAAAGGTCTGCGGCACGATCACACACAGCCCGAGCCCCAGCAGCGTGAACCCCGCCATCCCGGCCCAGGCCCCCGGCGCGGCCGCGACCACCACGAAGCCACCCGCCGCGAGCACCGTCCCGCACCGCACCACCGCGACCGCCCCGAAGCGCCGCACTCCCAGGTCGCCCACCGCCCTCCCGAGCAGCGTGGTGACCATATAGACGTTGTACGGAACGGTGGCGAGCTGCTCCGAGCTCCCCAGGACGTCCTGCAGATACTTCGCGCTCCAGTTGGAGACGGTCGAGTCCCCGATGTATGCGAACGCCATCACCAGACACAGCGGCAGCAGCAGCCTCATGGCGACAGGAGCACCGGCCTCCTCCGTCGCCCTGGGGTCCTGCCCCTGCGCCTGGTGACCCCGTGGCCGGTCAACGAACCACCGGCCCGCGACGAGCGCGATCGGCACCAGGACGGCCACCACCGGCCCGTACAGCAGCGCCAGGGAGAGCTTCCAGTGCGCTCCGGCCCAGGCCAGCGACGCACCCACGATGCCGCCCAGGCTGTACGCGGCGTGGAAGCCGAGCATGATGCTGCGCCCGTAGGCCCGCTGCAGACTCACCCCGAGCATGTTCATCGAGGCGTCCAACGCCCCCACCGCCAGCCCGAAGACCGCCAGCGCCACCGCCGCCTGCGCCATCGAGTGGACCGCCCCGGCGGCCAGCAGCGCCAGGCACACCACCGGCTGCACCAGCCGCAACACCCGGCTCGGCCGTACCCGCTTCACCAGCTGTTCGGTGACGACGCTGCCCACTCCCGCGAGGACCGGCACGGCGGCCAGGAAGGCGGGCAGCAGACCGTCCGAGATCCCGTAGCGGTCCTGGATCGCGGGTATTCGGGTCACGAGGAGGGCGAAGACCGCGCCCTGGACGAGGAAGCTGACGGCGAGCGAGGCCCGGCCGCGCCGGAGCTGCACTCCTGGTGCCAGAAGGTCCGTTGGTGCCGGAGGGGCCGTCATGGCCGCTCAGCCTAGAACTCGCCCCTACCGCTGGGTAGATGCCGCACACCGTCAATTCCGACGTATGCCCGACAGGTGATCCCGAGTCACTGACGCCACCCATGCCCCCACTGCCACGCAGCCCCGCTACTGCAGCAGCTCCGGCACCTCCGCCATATGGCCGAACAGCCCGGTCGCCCCGGCCGCCGTCAGCTTCTCCACCGGCGTCATCCCGGTGAACCCATAGACGTCCATTCCCGCCGCGACCGCCGCCTGTACCCCCAGCGGACTGTCCTCGATCACGACACACCGCTCCGGGGCCACTCCCATCTCCCGTGCCGCGTGCAGAAAGAGGTCCGGAGCCGGCTTCCCCCGCCCCACATCCTGTGAGGAGAAGACACGCCCGGGCTCGAACCACCGGTCCAGGCCGGTCTTCCGGTGCCCCCTCCGGATCCGCTCATGGCTTCCCGAAGAACCGACGCAGTACGGCACACCGTCCGCGGTCAGCTTCTCCAACGTCTCCATCGCACCGGGCACCGGCTGCAACTCACGCTCGAACGCCGCGAAAACCCGGCTGTGGAAGACCTCGTCGAAATCCTCCGGCAGACGCCGCCCGGTGCGTTCCCTGATGAGCTCGTGGATCCGGTGCATCGCCGAACCCATGTAGTCGCGTATCGACTCCTCGTACGACGTGGGGTGGCCGAGTTCGGTGAGATAGCCGGCCAGGATGGTGTTGGAGATGGGCTCGCTGTCGACGAGCACACCATCGTTGTCAAAGATGACCAGGTCATAGCGCATGCCCCGAACTCTATGTGTGGCTCGCCGGCCCGGAACGCAAAATAGCCTCGCTCCCCGAGTCGAAACTCGGGGAACGAGGCTATTCATCAAAATTAGTTCGGCGGCGTCCTACTCTCCCACAGGGTCCCCCCTGCAGTACCATCGGC